>JBKHCQ010000034.1:0-14202 GCA_046541755.1 Anaerolineales bacterium
ATTCTTTGGTTGTATTCTTTGGTTGTATTCTTTGGTTGTAAAGGAGGCTTCTTATGAAAGCGATGTTGATCACGGAATTTGGCGGGCCTGAGGTCTTTGAGCCTCAAGAGGTGGGCCAGCCGGAGATTCGACCCAATGACGTCTTGGTGAACGTGCACGCCACATCCGTGAACCCCGTCGATACCAAGATTCGCGAGGCGGGGCAGTGGGCCGGGATCAACCCGCCGGCCGTCATCGGCTATGACGTCTCCGGCGTCGTGGAAGCGGTGGGCGAGGGAGTGGTGGATTTCGCCATCGGGGACGAGGTCTTCTACACCCCCGATCTCTTCGACGGCGCGGGCAGCTACGCCGAATACCACGCCGCTCACGAGCAGATTGTCGCACACAAGCCGGAGAATCTCTCGCATACGGAGGCCGCGAGCCTCCCGCTGGCCGGCGCGACCGCATTCCAGGCCCTGATTTTGCGCGCCAAGTTGCGGGCGGCAGAGACCGTGCTGATCCACGGCGTGGGCGGCGTCGGCTCGTTGGCCGTGCAGATCGCCAAGGCGGCCGGCGCCTACGTCATCGCCACCTGCAGCGACTACATGATCGCGCCGGCGCAGGAGTTGGGCGCCGATTTGACCATCCACTATAAGAAGAGCGACGATTTCATCCCGGCGGTGTTAGAAGCGACCGACAACTTCGGCGTCGATGTGGTCTTCGATACCGTCGGCAGCGACCTGCTGACGCGCAGCATCGAGGTGACCAAGCCCTTTGGCCGGATGGTGGGCATCGTCAGCACCGATACCGGATTCCGCGCCGCCTTCGCCAAGAACATCGACGTCTACCCCCTCTTCTTGCAGCGGGATCGCTACAAGTTAGACGCCCTGCGCAACCTCGTCGAGCGCGGACAACTCAAACCCGTCATCGATAGCGTGATGCCCTTGACCGACGTCGCGGAAGCGCACCGGCGTTTAGAAAAGGGCGGCGTCAAAGGCAAAATCGTCCTCAAAATCTAACCCCAACCCTTGCGAAGGTTGACGTGTAACTTTCAACTTGTAACTTTTAACTCGTAACTTACTAAGGAGGCTACCCAATGGTTAAGCAAAACACCTATACCTACACAGCGCGCAGTGTAGAAAACCCTGAATACTCCGTGACCTTCACCCTCTTCGATCATCGGATGTCGGTGGGAACCGGCGCGCCGATGGAGCAGATGGCCGGGGTCTTCGAGCGGGAGGGCGCGGAAGAAGAAGTAGAAGAGGAAAAGGAAGAAGGCGTAGGCGACTCCATCGCAGCCGAGGTGAAGAAACAATCCAAGCTCTGGCTTAAACCGATGGCGATCTCGCTGGTGGAGCGCGGTACGCAGCCCTTCCACGTGGATGACGTGAACGCCGACGTCGAAGGCGACTGGCTCCGCGTCCAAGGCTGGGTCCGCACGGGCGGATTGCGCCTGGCCCCCGTCACCTTGATGAAGGGCCGCGTGGACAATCCCGACGCCGCCAGCGCCTTCGTCAATGAACTTAACGAGCGGAAAACCGAAACTTTCGGCCCGCTGGCCCTCTTCGATTATTGGGGTACATGGTTCTTCGCCGGTTTCGCGGTCGTCCTGCTATTACAGATCCAGCGCCATCGCGGAAGAAAAGAATAGACGGCTTGAGGTGCAACGCACTTGCACTTGAACAGAAAAGAACACCTCATACAGTATACGTCTGGGGATAAGCCCAAAAGTGCGTTGCACCTCGCAAGACTAAAAGACTAAACCGGTTACTGTAGCGGGTTGGGGGAGATGTGAGCTTCTCTGTGTATCTCCGCGCAAAACCCGGTGCAACCCTGCGGAATGAAGCGTCAAATCTTGGAGCTATGAGGACAACGTATCGCTTCATTCGCTCCATTCGCCCCATTCGCTCCATTCGCCCCATTCGCCCCATTCGCCCCATTCGCTCCATTCGCTCCATTCGCTTCATCTACTGAGAAACAATCTGGTAGCTGGCCCGTGGGTTGGTTGGAATAAATATGACTGAGGAGCGTGTATGAATCAACAACAAGAAGATAAAGAACGGAAGCAGCGCCGAGAAGTGCCCGAAGATGGCGGCGCTTCCGTTGTCGATCAACCGTGGACGCGCGAGTGGCGCGAGATCACGGAGCAACTAAGCGTCGATCCTGAGCAGGGGTTGAGCGAGGCCGAGGCCCAGGAGCGACTGGAAAAGTACGGGGCCAATCGCCTGCGCGAGGCCGAGCGCAAGAGCACATGGCGGATTTTCATCGAGCAGTTCAAGAGCTTGATTATGGGCCTGCTTGCTGTTGCGGCGGTGCTCTCGTTCGCCTTTGGCGAAATCATCGAGGGCGGGGCCATCGTCGTCGTGATCCTGATCAACGCCGTTATTGGCTTTGTGACCGAGTTGCGCGCTGTGCGCTCGATGGAGGCGTTGCAGGAACTGAGCAGCATCGATGCCAAGGTGCGCCGCGACGGCCAGGCCACGGAGATCCCGGCGGAGGAGATTGTGCCGGGCGATGTGGTCATCCTCCAGGACGGCGACGTCATCACCGCCGATCTGCGCCTGATCGAAGCCTCCAAGCTCCAGGCGGACGAGTCCGCGCTCACGGGCGAATCGGCGCCGGTGGATAAGACGACCTCGCCTATGGTTGAGGATGAAGAGACGCCGCTGGCCGAGCGCGAGAGTATGGCCTTCAAAGGCACGGCGGTCACGCGCGGCGCTGGCGAAGGCATCGCCGTGGCGACCGGCCTGGCGACCGAGTTGGGGCAAATTTCCTCGCTCGTCGCGGAGGCGGAAGAGGAGGCCACGCCTTTGGAGGTCCGCTTGGAGAAGTTGGGCCGCAAGCTGATCTGGGTGACTTTGGGTATCGCGGCCATCGTCGCGATCAGCGGCATCATCGCCGGGCGCGATCTGCTGTTGATGGTTGAGACCGCCATCGCGCTGGCCGTCGCCAGTGTGCCGGAGGGCCTGCCCATTGTTGCCACCATCGCCCTGGCGCGCGGTATGTGGCGGATGGCCCAACGCAACGCGCTGATCAATCAGCTCTCCTCGGTGGAGACGCTGGGCGCCACCAACGTCATCCTCACCGACAAGACCGGCACGCTGACCGAGAACCGTATGACGCTCACGCGCATCTCCCTCGCCGGCGCGACGTTCGAGATCACCGGGCGCGGCCTGGCTACCGAGGGTGAATTCCAACGCGCCAGCGGCGAAGAGAACGAGGCCGAATCGAAGCAAGTCGATACCATCGATCCCCACGAAGATGAGCGCTTGCAGCGCTTCTTGGAGATCGGTGTGTTGTGCAACGACGCTTCCTTCTCCATCACGGGCGACGAGGACGGCGACGAGGACGCTGAGGAAGTGGACGCCGCCACCATCGGCGATCCACTGGAGGTCGCGCTCCTCGTCGCGGGCGCCAAGGCCGAACTGACCCGCAACAAGCTGCTGGAGAAGCTGCCCGAAGCGCGGGAGGTCGCCTTCGATGCCGACGTCAAGATGATGGCGACCTATCACGAACTGCCTGACGCCGCGCGCTATCGCGTGGCGGTCAAGGGCGCGTTGGAGTCCGTGCTCGACGCCTCGACGCAAATCTGGACGGAGGAGGGCACCCAGGAGTTGACCGAGGAGCAGCGCGAGAGATGGCACGCGCGCAATCAGGCGTTGGCCGAGGAGGGCTTGCGCATCATCGCGATGGCGTTCAAAGAGGTGGATGCGACCGAGGGCGAGCCTTATGAGAACCTCACCTTCTTGGGCTTGGCCGCGCTCTTAGATCCGCCCCGCGAGGAGGTGCGGGCGTCCATCGAGGCCTGCCAGGATGCGGGCATCAAGGTTGTCATGGTGACGGGTGATCAACCCGCGACGGCGCGCACGGTCGCCCTGGAGGTTGGCCTAATCCGCGATGAGGATGCGCGCGTTGTCTACGGTCAAGATCTCAAGAGTGGGGAGGATCTCACCGCTGAAGAGCGCGATGAGATCTTAGCGACGCCGATCTTTGCGCGGGTCAACCCCAAGCAGAAGTTAGACCTCATCGCCGTTCATCAGGACAGCGGCGCCGTCGTCGCGATGACGGGCGACGGCGTGAACGACGCCCCCGCGTTAAAGAAGGCGGACATCGGCGTGGCGATGGGCCAGCGCGGCACGCAGGTCGCGCGCGAGGCCGCCGATATGATCCTCAAGGACGACGCCTTCTCGTCCATCGTCACGGCGGTGGAACAGGGGCGCGTCATCTTTAACAACATCCGCAAGTTCGTGCTCTACCTCCTCTCCTGCAACGTGGCCGAGATTATGATCGTCGGTATGGCCTCCGTGGTGAACGCGCCGCTCCCTATCCGTCCTTTGCAGATCCTCTTCCTCAACTTGATCACCGATGTCTTCCCGGCGCTGGCGTTGGGTGTGGGCGAGGGAGATCCGCACATCATGGAACACTCGCCCCGGGATCCGGAAGAGCCGATCCTGGCGCGCCAACACTGGATCACCATCATGGGCTACAGTGCGCTCATCACCATCGGCGTGTTGAGTGTCCTGGCGGCGGCCCTCACATACTTTGGGATGGCGCGAGAGCGCGCTGTGACCCTCTCGTTCTTGACCTTAGCCTTTGCGCAGCTCTGGCACGTCTTTAATATGCGCGATACCGAGTCCGGCTTCCTGCGCAACGACATCACCCAGAACCCCTACGTGTGGGGCGCGCTGGTCTTGTGCACGGCGCTCCTGGTGATTGTGGTCTACGTGCCGTTCCTGGCGGATCTGCTGAGCCTGGCGCATCCCGGCGTGACGGGCTGGGGGTTGATCCTCGTCGGCAGCTTGATGCCGTGGGCCGTGGGGCAGATATTACACGCCTTTGATGTCGGCTGAAAATTTTAACGCCAGGGCGGCAAGGGAGCAAAAAGGAAGCAAAAAGGAAGCAAAGACGCCAAGTTTTTGACCTGTGACGTTTGATCTCCAACCAAAAAGAGGCGTATGCAAAACTTGGGGGAGCACGAGCGTCAAGACTTCGGAAGTCTACGAGAACGATGTGCGCAGGGCTTCAAAATTGCTCCTCTCGGCATAATTTGATAGGCAGAGCAGTATTCGAGACTTCCGAAGTCTGTCCTCCCCCAACTTGTAAATGCGCCCACCAAAAAGAGGCGGCTCCTTGAGACCCACCTAAGTTAGACACCAGTTAGACACCATTAGGAGGATAACATGGATCTTGAAAATTTTGATTTTGAATTCCACACCGAAATCTCTCAGGACGATACGGCATTGTGGGAAGAGGCGAACGAGCGACTACGTTCTCTGATCAACGGTCATACCGACATCGTCGACGCCTCGGTCTCGATTGAGGAGCTGACCGGCAGCGAGACGCCGTACCTTTTTAAGGCGCGCGTGGTCATCTACATGCGCCCGGAAAATATCGCGGCGGTGCAGAAAGACACGAACGCGATGCTGGCGTTGCAAGGGGCGTTAAACGCTGTCAAGCGCCAGGTGCGCGAGACGCGGGCGAAGCGCCGCGAGCAATGGAAGCGCCCCGATGTGAACCCCGAAAGCGGCACGCACTTCTAGGAGCGCGTATGCCGTAATACGGGGATTTGCAAATTACCAGGTGCAACGCACTTTTGGGCTTGTTGCCAGGCATATACTGGCTGAAGCAGCGCTTTCCTTCAGTTCAAGTGCATTGCACCTTGGCTTGCTTATCAGATGAAACAGATACTGAAATTCTAGACCTTCTCGGAAGGTGGGAAGGGAGTATTACATCGATGAACACAGCACAACATCAAGAACATGACGGTCATCAAAGCCATCACGCCAAAATGGTGGCGGATTTTCGACGCCGCTTTTGGATCTCCCTCATTGTAACCCTCCCGGTCTTACTCCTCGCGCCCATCATTCAGGAATTTTTGGGGATTCAGGACGCTCTGAGCTTCCCCGGTGATCAGTACGTCCTCTTCGCGCTCTCCTCCTTCATCTTCTTCTACGGCGGTTGGCCCTTCCTCACCGGGCTGTACGATGAGCTTACTTCCCAAGAGCCGGGGATGATGACCCTGGTCGCCGTGGCGATCACCGTGGCCTATGCGTACAGCAGCGTCGTCGTCTTCGGCCTCAGCGGGCGCACCTTCTTCTGGGAGTTGGCCACCTTAGTCGATGTGATGCTCCTGGGCCATTGGATCGAGATGCGCTCCGTGATGAGCGCCTCGCGCGCGCTGGAGGAGCTGGCCGAGCTGATGCCCTCGACGGCGCACCGAGAGCTGCCCGATGGCTCCTTGGAAGATGTATCGGTCTCTGAACTGGAGGCCGGGGATCGCGTTGTGGTCAAGCCCGGCGAGAAGATCCCCGCCGATGGTATCATCGTCGAGGGCGAATCCTCCGTCAATGAATCGATGCTCACGGGCGAATCCAAGCCGGTGTCCAAGGGCGAGAAGGACGAGGTCATCGGCGGCGCCATCAACGGCGAGGGCGCGCTCACCATCACCGTGGAGAAGACGGGCGAGGATTCCTATCTCTCCCAAGCCATCTCCTTAGTCCGCGAGGCGCAGGCGAGCAAATCGAAAACCCAGAACCTGGCGGATCGTGCCGCCGTCTGGTTGACGGGCATCGCGCTGACCACCGGCGCCATCACTTTTGCGAGCTGGTTCTTCCTGATAGAGCAGGACTTCGTCTTTGCACTGGAGCGCAGCGTCACGGTGATGGTGATCACCTGCCCCCACGCGCTGGGATTGGCCATCCCGCTGGTGGTGGCCGTCTCCACCGCGATGTCCGCGCGGCGCGGCCTGTTGACCCGTAACCGCACCGCCTTCGAGCGCGCGCGCAACATCGACGCGATCATCTTCGATAAGACCGGCACGCTCACCAAAGGCGAATTCGGCGTGACCGACACCGTCGTGCTGGGTGAGGATACTGATCGTCTTGATGAAGAAACGCTGCTCCAATACGCCGCCGCCGTGGAATCTCACTCCGAGCATCCCATCGCGCGGGGCATTGTGGAGGCGGTGGCTGAGGACGCTGCTTTAGACGATGCTTTAATGGAAGTGGATGACTTCCAGGCGATCCCCGGCAAGGGCGCCGAGGGGCGCGTGCAGGGCAAGCACGTGAAGATCGTCAGTCAGGGCTATCTGCGCGAGCAGGAGATCTCCCTCGCTGACGCCGCCGAGGAGCGGCTCGCGCCGCTTTGGGAGCAGGGCAAGACTGTCGTCTTTGTCCTCATCGAGGATCAACTCCAGGGCGCCATCGCGCTGGCCGATATCATCCGGCCCGAATCCAAAGAAGCCATTGCGCGACTTGAAGAGATGGGCGTTCGCAGTATGATGCTCACCGGCGATCAACAGGCCGTTGCCGCGTGGGTGGCCGAGGAACTGGGCCTAGACGAATATTTTGCCGAGGTGCTGCCGCACGAGAAGGCCGAAAAGGTCAAGGAGGTGCAGGGGCGCGATCTTATCGTGGCGATGACGGGCGACGGCGTCAACGATGCGCCGGCGCTGGCCCAGGCCGACGTGGGCTTTGCCATCGGCGCGGGCACGGATGTGGCCGTCGAGACCGCCGACATCATCCTAGTACGCAGCAATCCGCTCGACGTGGTCGCGGTCTTCGCTCTCTCCCGCGCGACCTATCGTAAGATGATCCAGAACCTGGCGTGGGCCACCGGCTACAACGTAATCGCCATCCCGCTGGCGGCGGGCGTGCTCTATAACGCGGGCATCGTCCTCAGCCCGGCAGTCGGCGCGCTGCTGATGTCCCTGAGCACCGTCATCGTCGCCGTCAATGCGCGTTTTTTGAACGTCGAAGAGAAGGCAGAGGTGGAGGCAGAGGTGGAGGCAGAGGAGACAGGGGCAATGGAGAAAGGAAATCAGGAGAATGAAACTTAACGATATATCGATTGCGGAAATCAAAGCAGAAGCGCAACATCTCTGGCAGCGGGCGAATCGTTGGAGCGACGGCTGGTTGGGCGTCATCCCCGAAGCGATCCAGCAATTTGGCGAGACGCAAGCGTCGCAGGCCGCCGCCGCGCTCGCCTATTACACCTTCTTCTCGCTATTTCCGCTGTTACTCGTGTTGGTCGTGATCTCCAGCTTCTTCCTCACGGGAGATCAGGCCTATCAGGAGACCATCAATTTTATTCAGGATGCCATCCCCGCCTCCCAGAGCTTGATCGAGCAAAATATCCGGCAGGTGTTAGAGCTTCGCGGACAGGTCGGCCTTATCGGTGTGGTCGGTCTGCTCTGGTCGGCCTCCGGCGCTTTCTCCACCTTGGCCTATAACATCGATCTGGCGTGGCCTCAGGCCGAGGAGCGAAACTTCTTGGAAAAGCGATTGGTCGCCTTAGGAATGATGGGCGTGATCTTCCTGTTGCTCTGGCTCTCGCTGGCGGCGACGACGTTGGAGGAACTCTTGCCCCGCTTGGAGATCCCCCTCTTTGGCGGCGTGGCGATCTACGAGACGTCCCTGTGGGCCATCGCGATCCAAATTCTGCCCTGGCTCTTCAGCTTCTTGATGTTCTTGTCGCTCTATCGTTGGGCGCCCCATACCGACGTCCGGTGGCGCGCGGCGCTCGGCGGCGCGGCGCTGGGCGGCCTGGGCTGGGAGGTGGCGAAGAATGGATTCGCCTGGTATTTGCGCAGCGGTTTGGCGAATTATCAATTGGTCTACGGCTCGCTGGGGACGGTCGTCGCGCTGCTCTTCTGGATCTATATCAGTGGGATGTTAGCCCTCTTCGGCGCGCATCTCACCGCCGCTATCGACCACCATCTGGCGCAGCAGGAGGCGCAGTGAGTGCGACCGCCGACGCGCGCCAGACCTACGTCGTCTTCAACCCCGTGGCCGGCATGACCTCGGAGCCGGAGGATGTGCGCCGGGTCATCGCGGACTATCTGGCGCGGATGCCCGGCTCGTACAAAATCTACCAGACGACGGGGGATGAGAATGTCACGGAGATTGTGCGGCAAGCTGTAGGGCGGGATTATGATCTCTTCGTCGCCGTGGGCGGGGATGGAACGGCGTCCAGCGTGGCCGGGGGATTGATCGACACGGGCAAGCCGCTGGCGATTGTACCCACCGGGACGGCCAACACCTTGGCGCGCGAGCTGAGTGTGCCCTTGGATTTGGAAGGCGCGTTAGATTTGATCGTCGGCCCGCACGCGCAACGCCGCATCGACGCGATCCGCGCCGACGGGCGCCACTTTGTGCTGAGTGTCAGCATCGGCATCAGCGCGCTGATCATGCGGGATACGGGTCGCGAGCAGAAGCAGAGCTTGGGGCAAATGGCCTACATCTGGACGGGACTGCGGAAACTGCTGGGCTTCCAGCCGGTGCGCTTTCGCCTGGAGGCGGAAGAGTGGTCGCGGACCTATCGCGCGGCGGAGATCATCGCGCTCAACAGCGGGGCGATTGGCATGCCCGCCTTTCAATGGACGCCGGATGTGCGGTTCGATGATGGGAAGATGGACGTCTGTGTTGTGCGGGGCCGCACGCTCTTGGATTACCTGATCGTCGCTTGGGATGTGATGTTGGCCCGCGAGCAACGGCGCGCGCCGCACATCCGCTGCGTGCCCATCGAGCGCGGCGTCACGATAGAGGCGAACAAGCCCTTGCCCGTCCAAGGCGATGGCGAGGTGTTTGGGCAAAGCACGGTGCACGTGGAGTTGATGCCCGCGTCGCTCTTGATGATTGTGCCGGAGTAGTGAACTGTTTTCAAAAAGGGTCCGGTAGCTAGTTGCGTAAATTAGATTGCTGGAAGCAAGTCCATCTCCTGAGCAAGCCAGGTGCAACGCACTTACGTCAGGGCTAAAGTAGATCTAACGTAAGCCCTAACCATTTTTCAGGCGCAAAAGTGCGTTGCACCTCACAGGACTAAACAGTTACAAAAAATCTATCCCGGTATCCTCATGGGTGTAGGCTCTGTCGCGGCGACTGCTGTCGCGGCGACTGCCGGCGCGGTAGACGGCGGCAGGATGACGCGCCGCCCGGCGATCTCCACCACCTTGACGGGGACATCGTAGGTCGCGGAGAGATGCGCGGAGGTGAGCGCCTCGCGCATCGAGCCGGAAGCCAAGACCTGCCCCCGACGCAGCAACACCACGAATTCCGCCACGTCGGCGGCCAGCGCCGGCTCGTGCGTCGTGAAGACGACGGTCACGCCCCGGTCGGCCAGGCGCCGCATGATGCGCAGCACCCGCCCCTTGTTGCTCAGATCCAAGTGTGAGGTCGGCTCATCTAGCAGCAGGATGCGCGGCCGTTGCGCCAGCGCCCGCGCGATCATCACCAGTTGGCGCTCCCCGCCGCTCAGCGATTGGATGGGCCGCTCGTGCATCTCTAACATCCCCACCTCCGTCAGGGCCGCTGCTGCCACGTGACGATCTTCCTCTGAGGGCGTTTGGAGCAGATGCAGATGCGGCGCCCGTCCCAGCAGCACGTACTCCATCACGGAGAAATTGAAGGGGATGTACTCATCCTGGAGCACCAGCCCCATCAATTTTCCGATGTCACGGCGGGTGTAGTGCTGACGCGGGCGCTTGGCTAACAGCACCACGCCCGACGCCGGTGATAGCACGCCCAAGATGAGGTGCAGGAGCGTTGTTTTGCCCGATCCGTTTGGCCCCAACAGCGCCGTCAGGGTGCCGCCGGGGATGTCCAACGAAAGGTCCTCGAAGACGGTATGCTCGCGGCCATCGTAGCTGAAGCGCACGTTGGCAAGTGAAATCATCGGTGAATGGTCTGGCATTATCAAACTCCTGATTTCCTATATGAGCCTGCTTTATTTTTCTCGCGTGACCATCAACGCGATGAAGATCAGTGCGCCGAGCAGCGAGGTCAAAATCCCCAGCGGAATCTCGCCGGACATCGCGGCCCGCGCGACGTTATCGCAGAGTATGGTGAAGATGCCGCCGATGAGGAGCGCGCCGGGGAGGGCATGTTCAGCGTTCGCGCCTAAGAGCCGCCGGGCCAGATGCGGCACGATCAGGCCGATCCAGCCGACGATGCCGGCCACCGAGACGAGCGACGCGGTCGCGACGACGGCGGCGACGAGCAGCACAGCCCGCTCGCGCGCCGGCGCGGTACCCAGCGAGAGTGCGGTCTTGGTATCCAACGAGAGGACGTTCAGCCGCCAGCGCATCAGCAGCATCACGGCGAGGCAGAGCGCCACGACGGGCGCGATGACGATCACATCCGCCCAGGTGATCGCCCATAGACCGCCCAACATCCAGAAGACGATCTCCGGCAGCTCGGTGAGCGGATCGGCCACGTATTTGAGCAGGCCGACGCCGGAGGAAAAGAGCGCGGAGACGGCGATGCCGGCCAGGACTAAGCGCAGCGTCCAGCCGCCGTAGCGAATGTGGCGGGCCAGCGCGTAGGAGAAGAGCAGGCCCAGGCAGGCGAAGAGCGCCGCGAAGCTCTGCACCCAAAACGTCGCCGCATCTAAGAAGATGATGCTGAAGGCCGCCCCGAAGGCCGCGCCCTGCGAGACGCCCAAGAAGCCCGGCTCAACCAGCGGATTGCGGAAGATCATCTGCATGACCATCCCCGCCGCCGAAAGCGCCATCCCCAGCAGGCACGCAGTGAGAACGCGCGGCAGGCGCAGATTCAGCACCAATCGCTGCGCCAATGGATCGGTGCGCAGGGTCGCGGGCCGCATCCAATACGGGGCCGGATAGCGCCCCACAAAAACGGAGAGCGCCATCAGCGCCACACAGCCCAATCCCAGGAGCAGCAACGTCCGCCGGGAACTCACGCGCCCTAGTCCAGATCGCCTTGCAGGCGCGGCATCACCTCGGCGGCAACTGTCTCCGTATCCAGCCCGTAGAGATGCTCATAGAAAGCGTAAATCTCCGCCTGAATATCGACCTCCAGCCGCCCCGGATGCACGCGCTCGACCAGCCACATCAGCCCCAAGATCCAACGAGTGTCCGGCTGATCCCAACTGTAGAAATCCTTGGGGAAAGCGTAGAGTCGCCCGGCTTGGACGGCCCGGAGCTGCCGCCACTGCGGATCGGCGCGCAGTTGCTCCGCGATCTCGTCCACATCGCCGAAGTAGTCGATCACGTAGATCTGATCGGCGTCCCAGGCCGCGATCTGCTCCAGGTTGACGACCGCCCAGCCGCCGCCCTGCGCCGCCTCCTTCCAGACTGGGACGCCGCCGACCATCTCGACCAGTTGGGTCTGGATCCACACGGCCGGCGGGGCTTTGAAGGCCGTCTCGCCGCCGCGATCGCTGTACTGGAGCACCAGAACGCGCGGCTTGGCGGCCTCGTCGAGATCGGCCACTGCCGCCGCGACCTGCGCCACGCGCGTCTCGTAGAATGCCCAGATCTCCTCGGCGCGGGCGGGATCATCGAAGAGTTGGCCCAAGATCGCCAGATCGCGGTCGTACTGCTCCGGCGTCTCGAACTCCAGGTAAAGCACGGGCATCTCCAAGGTCTCTAAGGCTTGCCCCAGGCTCTCGGCCATGAAGCTCTTGAGCAGGACGACATCGGGCCGGGCCGCGATGATCTCCTCGGCGCTGGCGTCCACCTCGAAGCGGAGTTTTTCCTCGGCCTGCGGATCTAACAGTTCGACGAAGAGATCGCGCTGGCCGGCCTTGTTCAGCGCAACCACGCGCTCGCGCGCCTCCTCCGGGAAGAGGTAAGCGGTGTCGTTGAGCATAAAGTTAGCCCGTCCGGCGATGGCGATGCGCTGCGGCGGCTCATCAAAGGTCACCTCGCGCCCGCGCGCGTCCGTTATCATCAGTGCCGCAGGGGATGACGAGGCTTCTGGAGCGCCGGCGCTGCACGCGGATAGGATCAAGCTCAATAGGCCGATCAGCGAGAGTAAGCGTTTTGTCATGATGATATGATTTCCTCCAGTCGTATAAGATTAATCAGCAGATGCAAGCAGATGCAAGCAGATTATATTTCGATCTGCTCATCCATCTGTGAGGTGCAACGCACTTATGGACTTATTACCAGGCATATACTCTATGAGACATTACCCTTACTTCAGTTCAAGTGTGTTGCACCTTGGTCTGCTGAGATTGGGGATGGTTCACGAGCCAGCAGAAATTGGTTTACACTTTTATTTTGCGCAGAGGATCCCTGTCTTGATAAAATAAATGCCCGGCGAATAAATTCGCGGCTACATTTACGAAACCGGCCTTCGCCGGTTAGAACTCAGTCGCCGAAGGGCGACTTCGTAAGGGTGGCTGTGGTTTTAACCGCCAGGCCTGGGACTCCGAGAAAAAAGTGTCAACCTATTTTTGAACCATCCCTGAGATTGAAGTATAAAAGTGTCCGCTAGCTCGAAGAATGCTTGAGAAGCGTCTGCTCACAGAGATCGATCCACGCGAGGACCGCCTCCATCTGCCCGAGGCGGAATTGGTAGACGAGGCGAGTGTACTCGTCGGCGGCCCCGGCGGCCTCTGTTTCCAACTCGGTCAACCAACCGCGACAGGCCGCTCGCTGCTCCGACAGCAGCTCCGCCACGACCGGCTCGCCCTCCCCGCGCGCGAAGTAGAGCTTGGCCAGGAACTCCATGCGGAACTCCCGCCCCCGCTCCACCGGCGTCCGCACCCACGCCAGCAGCGCCACGCGCCCCGCCGCCGTCAGATCATAGACCTTGCGATCCGGCCGCCCCTCTTGCTGCTCGATGGCGTAGGTCACGTACTCCCGCCGCTCCAGCTTGGTCAAGAGCGCGTAGAGCTGGCTTTGCTTGAGATGCCAGACCAGCCCCATCCCCTGCGATTTGGAGAGCCGCTGATAGATCTGATAGCCGTGCATCGGTTCCTGGCGCAGAAAGCCCAGCAGGCTCCATTCGATGGTCAACGGCGTTGCAGTCATCGGGCACATAGGGGCCTCCTACAAATTAGTCGGGTCGTTCTTAGTCGAATAGTCTCAGCCTTGCAGGATACTTATCTATTGAGTACTTAAGGATTGAGTAATATGATAATCGAAACATCCGCGCTGTCAACTTCGCACTTTGATAGCTTTGATAGCCCCCGATGTTCCTCCCATAAAAATCGCTATTGACAAAGTTATCAAATCTGACTATCATATTAGTGTAGTAAACCAAATTTCGCCTCCGACCCATCCCGTCCCCCAGCGGGCAAATGGGCGATAGGGTGTAGAGAGCAATTTCTACGCCTGCCATTATTGCAAAGGAGGCAACTTTCCCAATCCTAATGTGGAGGGTTGCTTACCTGCGCGCCTCACAACCCCCGTCGGCACTTAGGCCTTGCCTGATGCTGACACCCGTTTACCCACGTTAGGGCCTAACCCGTCGATTC
>JBKHCQ010000035.1:0-14074 GCA_046541755.1 Anaerolineales bacterium
TGAGGTCGGAATACCATTCTGACTTACGCCCTGGCGCGGATTGGTATGCTGCGAGGTTGGCATGCCATTCCGACGTACAATTAAGGGAATCCACAGCTCGTGCATCGGTTGGGGGACGTTGAGCGGCTCGACATCGAGATAGGTCGCGGTGACCGGCCCCCACGCGCCGTCGGCGTCCTGCCCGCGCGCGAAGAGCAGATAGCGCCCGGCCTCCAGATCGCTCGTGTCGATGACCCCCACGACCTCTTCCGTCACGCTGTCGAAGGCGCCATCCTGCGCCGTGAGCGTGAGCGGCTCGCCCGCGCGCCAGGGCGGCGCGCCCACGTAGGCCTCGGCCGCCGCGATGCTCTGCCCGCCGTTATCGCCGTCATCCACCAGGGCGCGCACGTGGACCTGCTCGCCGATCTGGATGGTGGCGGTGGGCACGGTTATGTCGGAGACGGACGGCCCAAAGGGCAGTTGGTAGGGCGCGCGCGCGACTTTGGCCGCGTAGAGAAAGGCGGGCAGGTTCGGCTCGATCAGGGCGTCGTAACGGTGACAGCCTGGATAAAAGCCGTCGTGGTCCGTACCGATCTCGAAGGTGTAGGAGGCGATCCCCAACTCGCCGTAGCTCCAATCGTCCGTCGCGCCGGTGGTGGGATAGAGGTCGCTGGCCTGTTGGGCGGTGTATGAATTGAACGCGGCGAACTTGTTCCCCAACTGACGCAGTTGCGCAGCGTTCGGCGCCGGGTCGTAGGTATCGCCCCAGGGCCAGAGCACCAGGTTGCCGTAGCTGTGCAGGCTGATAAAGACGCCGGTTGTATCGTCCGGCGCGGTGTCCTCGCGTTCCGGCCCGCGCTGATCCTCGAAGATGACCTGCATAAAGTCCTGGAGCGCCTGCGTCTCCACCTCGGAGGCGGCCTCGGGGCCGCGATAGGTGAGCGCGCAAGGATTGTTGCTCGCGCCGACGCCGCCCCAGTTGTAGCTCGAGTTACGGTTGAGATCGATGCCGTAGTTGGAACCATTGCAATCGTCGTTCTCTGGATTGGTGTTTTTGCGCCAATAGCTCCACGGCTGCCCCGGCTCGTTCTTGATGTGGCCGTCGGGGTTGGCGCTGACCATCACGTAGAGGGCGTGCTCGTCTAACAGCCAGGTCACATCGGGATCAAGGCGGTAGGCGGCGAGCAGGCGCTCGACGAAGACCAGCGCGGCCTCGTTGGTGATCAGCTCGCGCCCGTGGATGTTGGCCATCAGGAAGAAGACGGGCTTGGGGCCAACTCGGATGGTGTCGGCGTCGGTGGCGCGATTGGAGAGGCGCAGCACGCGCAACGGGCGCCCCTCGTAGCTGTGGCCGATGGTGATGACCTCGGTGAGATGGGGGTGCTCCTCGGCCCAGGCGTCGATCTGCGCGTCGTTCTCCGCGATGGTGCGGTAGCAGGGGAAGCCGGGGATCGTTTCGGGATGAGCCATTTTCGCGGGGAGCGGCGTGAAATCGAAGCCGTTGACGGTCAGCCATTGGCGCTCGCTCGTATTGACGTAGGCCACGAGCGCGCCGGCCTCGTGATCGATCTCCCAGATGTCCAAGCGGGCCGCCAACTGCGCCAACTCCGCGCGCGATTTGAAGGTCACGCGCGCGACTTGCCCATCTGGCCCGGAGGCGGCCAGCGCGCCCATCGTCAAGGCCAAGCTACATAACAAAGCAAGAGGAATTGCGAATTTAGAATGATGAATGATGAATTTCCTCAGATTTTCCAACTTCCATTCTCCAATCTCCATCTTCTATCCTCCATTCGTCATTCGTCATTCGCCATTCGTCATTTTCACTGGCGCATCAATAGCGGCAAGTATAGTTTGATGGGCGGCGTGATGCCGAGGGTCTTCTGGACGTGTGCGACACTGCACGCATTCTGGGCCGTCATCAGGACGGGGAAGTTCCAGACGGTCGTCATCAGCGTCGCGGTTGCCGTGAAGGTGTGCGTGACGACCTGTCCCGCGGCGATGGGGCTGCTATCGCCGAAGTTCCACGTGTAGGTGACCGGCTCCGATCCGCCGCCGACGCTGCCGGTGAAGGCGACGGTCTCGCCGAGGCGCGGCGCCGCCGGCCGGTAGGTGAAGTCCGCGCCCGCGATGGGGGTGCATTCGATAGTGAGCGTCACGGGCACGGCGATCTGGGGCGCGCGCGCGTCGTCGGTGGCGATGATGAGGCTGGCCGTGTGATCGCCCGCGCCCATCTCCGCGTGCGGCGTCAGCGTGACCGTCGCCGTTGTCTGGCCGTCGGCGGCGACCGCGCCCTCGGTGGGCGCGACGGCGAGCCACGCGACCTCCTGCGTCGCGGCGCCCGTGAGCCACATGATGGCGTTGTGCAGCAGGATGGGCACATCGCCCTGCCATCCTGGCTGAAAAATCATCAAATTCAGGGCGACGACGCTTTCGTTGACCGCTACGGCGGGCAGGCCGGTGTCCGTCCACGTGGCCAACATCTCGGCGCCGGCGCGAGCGGTGGGGTCTTGATGGCCGTTGATGTCACGGATCTCGCCGACGTTGCGCATCACGGGATGAGTGGGCGCATCGATCTGCATCGCGTCATCAACCCAATAATCCGCCGTGGCCCGCGTGAAGGGGCTGTAAGGCTCGCTGATGTAGCGCCCGCCAAAGCCCCACGTATCGAAACTTTGAACGTAAAGGCTCTCGATCACCTTGCCGCCCGCGTCGATGTAATCGGCGACCGCGTCCCCGACCGCCGTGACGTCCAGCTCTGGATCCCAGGTGTAGTTGTTCCCCAGGATCACCACATCGTAGGGCGCGAGATCGGCGGCTTGCGGTTCGCCTTGGGCGTTGTCCCAGACCGTGACATTGACATCCTCGTAGGCCGTCAGCGCCGTTACCAGCCCAGAAATATCGCCCACGCTGTTATCGGGGGAGATCAAGAGCACCTCGTGCTGTTGCTGGAGGACGAGCAGTTCGGTGATGGAAAAGGTGTACGAGATCGCCCCCGCGTTGTGCAGGGTCAGCGTTTCGGTGTGGATGGTGGACGGCGCGCCTGTGGGATCAATCTTGGCGGCGATGGCCGTCGGCGTGACGGCGGCGCACGGGGCCGTGAGGCGCAATCCCAAATCGAGCGTGGTCGTCTGCTGGGCCGTCAGCGTGACGCCCGCGCGCGCCAGCAGTTGATGATCGGCCGCTGTGACGGTCACCGTGAGCGGACCGCGCGTCACATCCAGCGCGTGGCGATAGCGCCCGGCCTCATCGGTCGTGATCGTTGCCGTGTAGCCATCCGCGCCGGTGAGATCAACGGCGGCATCCGCCAGCGGCGTGGGATGGCGGTCGCAGTAGCCCCGGCTGTGGATCGTGCCGCTGATCGTGCTCCACGTCGGGGGCGCCTGCACCGTGAGTGACACGGGCAGCGTGAGCGAGCCGTAGGGCGTGTCGTCGATGATTCGCAGGTGAGCGAGATGGCGGCCCGGCTGCATGCCGGTCGCGTCGTAGGTGTAGGTCAGCGGTTGGCGGGCCGAGGCGGTCAGCGCGCCCTGCATCGGGGCGATCTCCAGCCAGGGGATGGCGCGCCAGGCGCAGACATCCGTCTCGCCGGAGGCGACGCCGATGACGACGTCCGTGTCTTGGTTGACGGCCCAGAGCGTGCCGTCGCAATCCAGCGTCAGGCCGGCTTGCTCGAAGTTGCCCAGACCCGGTACATCGAAGCCGCCCAGCAGATCGTAGTCGGCGCGCACATCGAAGATATAGATGTCGCTGCCGGCGTCGTCGTTGGCCGCGACGAAGAGATGGCCGCTGAGGGGGTTGTAGGCCAGCCCCGCAATCGCCACGCCGAGGTCTTGTTCTGCGATGATGACCCCCTCCGGTGTGAAGCGATGGATCAGGCTGTCGGTCCACGCGCCGGAGAAGTAGGTATCGCTGAGCGGATCATACGCCAGGCCGCGCTGCGAATTGCCCACCGGCGGGCAGATCGTCCGCCCGGTCGGAGATGAAGTCGCCGGATCTAATTCGTAGATGCAATTATCCCCGCCGACGTTCACCTGCCACAGCTTCTGCGTCAGCGGATTGAACGCCAGATCCGCCGCGAAGTCCGCTGCCCAGGCGGTCGTGCTGATGGTGCGATTGGTGCGCGCGCCATCTTTTTCGAACTCGTAGAGAAGGCCATCGCCCGCCGGGGCCATGTTGCTGATCCAGAGCGTGTCGCTCAGCGTGTGGTGGGTGATCCCCCACGCGCCATCGAGGCCGGTCGCCATCGTGATGACCTCCGCTCCCCCCGACAGGCGGGGTGCGGCGGGCGGCGAGATGGTGTAGCGCTCGCCGCGCAGCGTCGGGACGTTCAGCTTCTTGGGGCTGGTGTGTCGCCCGCGATGTAGGAAGGCGGTCACGGGCGTGAAATCAGGCGGTGGCGCATCGAATTCCCAGATCTCGTAGCGGGCCGCGCGCGTCCCGGTGTTGATCAAGGTGCCGGTGAGCGCGATCTGGTCATCGACGAAGAGCGTGGCCGCGCGCCCGGCGCCGGGGATCAACTCCGCCAATCGCCCGGCGGGGAGGTGAAAATCTTGCTGCTGGGGCTGGTAGCTGGTTACGGTGACCGTCGCGGAGAGCGGCGCGTAGCCGCCTGCTATCGTCGCGGTGAGGGGGTGCGCGCCCGGCGGCAGGAAGTGCTGATAGAAGGCGTCGTCGCGTCCAGGTTCCTCGGTGGCGCGCGCGGACGCGCGCTCGCCTGTGGCGTCGCGCACCTCCGCGCCGAGCAGGGGCGCGCCGGTGTTGCCGTCGTAGACGTGGCCGAAGATCAGCCCGCCCTCCAGCGCCTCGCACGGCGTGGGCGGCACCACCAGCGGATCGATCCCGCTGATCTTGACGTCGTCGATGTACCAGCCGAGCGTGGTGACCGAGGCGTCCGTATCCAGAAAGAAGCGCACGCGGAACGCCTCGGTCCCGTAGCCAAGGCCCAAATTGACGCGCTCCTGCGTCCACCGCGTGGCGATGACGCCGTCGCGCGGGCCGTAGACCGTCGACCAGGTCGCGCCATCGTCGGCGCTCACCTGGACGGAGATCTTATCGTAGCCGGCCTCCGTCGCCGCCCAGTGCCACCAGGAGAGGATGATCTCCTGATCGGCATAGGCGCTCAAATCGAAGGCGGGCGAGAGCAGGTAGCTCTGCTCGTCGTCGAGATAATCGCCGTCTAGGTTCGTCGCCCAGACGTGATCCCCGGAGAGCGCGCTGTCGGGGCCGGTGGTGGGCGTGCCGCGCTCCCAGGAGGTGTGCTCCGCGCCGCCCTGCGTGGTGGTGATGTAGCCGCCGCTATCCGCCTCAAAATTTTCGGTCAGGATGGCGGTCTCCTGGGGGATGGTCACCGGCAGCAGGCCGACGTCATCGATGTACCAGCCGGGCGCAGTGTTGCCGGCGTCGCTCTCTAGGTGGAAGCGCAGCCGCACATCCGTGATGGCGTAGCTGGCGTCCAAGATGACCTCGCGCTTCGTCCAGGTCATGTCGTACTTCCCGGAGATGGGGCCGTAGACAGTGGTCCAGTTCGTGCCGCCGTCCCGGCTGGTCTCCACGCTGAGAAAGTCGAAGTTCTCCTTGGTTGAGGCCCACTGCCACCAACTCAGGGCGAATCCCTGCCCCTCGTAGGCGCTCAGATCAAGGGGCGGCGAGGTCAGATAGCTCCTCTCATCCGCCTGATAGTTGCCGGAGAGATTGGTGGCCCAGGCGTGCTGGCCGGAACGCGCTCGCCCCGGCCCGTTGCTGGGCGTCCCGTAGGCCCACGAAGCCGGGTCGCCGGAGACGGTGTAGCCGCCATCGTTGGCCTCGAAATCCTCGATATAGGCGTAGTCGGCATAATCGAAGCGATAACCCGGCGCCGCGCACTGCGCCGCGTCGACGTTCAAGTGAAGATCCAACGTCAGGTTGGATGTCAGCGGCGCGATCTGGGTCGAGGTGGGGAGATACCCGGCGGCCCAGGAAGCGACCTGGATCGTGTGGGTGAAGCCCTCCGCTAACGTGGTGCTGTAGGCGCCGGAGAGCGGATCGGTCCACACCTCAGCGTGGGTGGCCGGCGGGTCGTTCGGCGCGCCTCGGATGGCGAGATGGGCGTAGAGCGGCATGCCGGTGTGGTGATCGCTGACCGTGCCGCTGACGACGTAGGCGCTGACGGGCGTCAGGGCGAAATCCTGCGTGGTCGTCATATCCGAGGTCACGGTGATGCCGGTGATCGTGGCGCTGGCGTAGCCGTAGGCCTGCGCCGTGACGGTGTAGCTCCCGCTCGGCAGCGAGAGCGCGTAATCGCCCGCCGGGTCGGTGAGGGTCTCGTAGGGCGGCTGGTTGGCATTGTCTGCGATGACGCGGGCCTCGGCGAGAGGATCGCCGGTCGCGGCGTCGGCGATCGCGCCCTGGAGCTTGCCATGCTCGCCCAGGGTACAATCGGGGAACTGGAACGACCCGATGCGCGTCGCCCAATTCCAACTGCCCTTGGAGTACATCTGCGTGTACCAAAAAGTACAATCATCCACGGGATCGATGCCCATCATGCTGTAATCGCCCCAGCGATTCACGTCGCTCTGCGCCGTCTGGCCGGGGAAGAAGACCGCCTCCCCCTGCGTCATCTCGCCGAGGGGATCGTTCGCCAGCCGCCCGGTGGTGTAGATGGCGGGGTCTAAGGTCGTGCCGGAGATGCTGTAGCCCAGTGCGATGTTGCCGGCGTGATCCTGCGCGATGCTGCCCATCCAACGATGCAGGCCGTCATCGGGCGCGAAGGTGCCCTGTTGGTGGATGGCCCAAGCGTCGTTGTTGCTTTTGCGCACCTCGTACCAGCGGATGCCCGCGCGCTGCCCGCCGACATCGACGGTGTGATTGACCACGATGGCCTCGTGCGCGTCGAAGTTGCGGTAGGCGGCGCGATACATCAGGCGCTCGCCGATGGCGTCCACGCGCTGGGTGCTGCTCTTCTGCGGGATGCACTCCCAGGTGCTGACGCAGAGCGGATCGTAGTTGGCGACGGGCAGCTTGTGGTTCGGCAGCCCGTCCAGGCCGAAGGTGCTGTTCTCCGGCGTCTGCCAATCGACGTGGAAGGCCCAGAGGCGCATCGTATCCTGCGCGTCGCCCAGCCACGCGCTGTCGTCCACCTCGATGAAGTAGTTCGGCGCGCCCGGTGGGGGCGGCTGCGCGCCGTCGAAGTCGGTGGGGAGCATCCCGCCGAAGTTGCTATTCACGTCGGCCAGATCGAAATAAATCATATTGGCGGGTTCCCCGCGCAACATCCGCTCGCGCTCGAAGGCGAAGACGCCCGCGCCGGCCCAACTGCTGCCGTGCAGAAATTGGTTGGCGGTCATATAATAGGCGTCGGGCCAGACGCCGAATTTGGGATAGTCGTTCATCTTATTGGGGCTGACCTCGAAGGCGTAGCGGTGCCAGCTCCCGGTGGGATCGGCGGCAGCGGAGACGGCGATGCACTCGTAGTACGGCTCGGCGGAGACGGCGAATTGGGTCATCAGCCAGCGCTGCGCGAAGGGATCGAAGAGCGTGATGGGATCGCCGTCGTTCATCGTCTCGCAGGGGCCGCCGAAGCCGGTCCAGATCGCGTTGCCATCGATCGGGCCGTAGATCAGCGCGGATTCTGTGGGCGTCGTCACATCCCAGACGGCCCAATCCAAGTTGACCCATTGGACGTAATACTTGCGCCCGGTCGCCGGATCGTAACCGATATCGCCCTGGGTATCCGGCGGCGCGATGCCGGAGATATTCCCGATCCCCTCGAAGGTGTGTTGGGGCGGGGGCATGCTGCTGGGGATGAGCGTCCGCTGCACGACGGGATCGCCCGCGGCCTGAGCGGGCGTTTGCAGCGCCTTGGGCAAAATCCAGCGCTCGGAGACGATGCCGCCGCCCGGCTGCGTGGCCATCATCTCCGGCGGCGCGCCGAGATCGCGCAGTGGCGGGGAGGTATCGTGGCGCGTCGCTGCGCGGATCTCCGGTTGCAGCGGGGGAACATCATTCTCCGGCTCGGCAGCGCGAGCCTGGGCGGTTATCAAACTTAGTAGACAGACGAGCAACAGATAAATAAGCTTCTTGTCCCTGGTTCCTGGTTTCTGGTTTCTCATTCTAAATCCTTAATTCTGAGTTCTAAATTCTTTACCCTTTTCCAAGTACGATGCTTCTGGAGAATTTTCTTCAGTGTAACATAGATTAGCCTTTTTACCCGCTGTACTTTTGGGATATAATCCTATTGATAGGCATCACCCAACCTAAACCAGGGAGGAGATTATGACCATTCTAGATGTGCTACTTATCATCATCGGGCTTTCGATTCTTATCCTATCCGCAATGCAGGGCTTAATACGATCGTTGGTGATGATCTTTGGATTTTACATGACGACTTTGGCGGCTGGCTTTTTGACCTTGGGCACGGACATCATCCAAAATTTGATGCGTGGGATTACAGAGATCTTGGAAGCACCGCTGCCGCATCTGCAGATGAGCCAGACCTTCGTCTTTTTGGGCGTCGGCGTCCCAATGTTCATCGTTCTCTATTTTGTGAGCAAGATGGCCTTTGAGGATACGATGATCAAGGAGCTGGGCGGCTTCGATAACGTCTTCGGCCTGCTGGCGGGCGGTGTGTTGGCGATCTTGGTGATGGCGGTGCTGTGCAACACCTGGGGCGTCATCGTGAGTCGACAGTGGCAGCCGACCGAGACGTGGCAGTCGATGCGTGTGGCTTATCAGGCCTCGCAACTCAAGCCCTTCCTGCATCAGATCCTCCTGATCTATGATCGGCTGCTCTTCCAGTTCCGGTTCACGGGGTATCCGCCCTTTTTCATCCCCCAATAGCCGGATTGTGGATACGGTTGACGTCTTGCGCTGATGTCTAATACTGATGGCTGACGCTTTTTGGACCGACCATCCCATCCTCGAGGCCGATAAGGATCGCTTTGATTTTCAGGACTACGCGGAGGCCCTGAGTCAGATCGTCCTCTCCGGCAGCACCCCGATCACCATCGGGATCTTTGGCCCGTGGGGCGCCGGCAAAACCAGCTTGATGCGGCTGATCTCCAAATATCTGACGGGCCGTCGCACCGCCGAGCATCGCCGCGCGCACGTCATCTGGTTCAATGCGTGGCAGTACGAGCGCGATGAGGGCGCGATCTGGCGCGCGCTGCTCCTGCGCGTTCTAGAATGCCTGAAGGCCCTGGAGCTATCGCCGGCGGATACGCGGCGCATCGGGGATTGGGAGCGGCGTCTCTATGCCGATGTGGATCGCACTGAGAAGGGCGAGATGAGCGTCGATTGGAAGAAGTTTGGCCAGGGCGCGCTCACGCTGGGCCTCTCGCTCTCCAGCTTGTCCGGCGGCCTTCTGGAGGTGCTCAAGTTGGCCGAGGGCAAGATGAGCACGCTGGAGGAGGTCGTCGGCGCCGTCCAGCATGAGGAGATCAAGATCCGCCGCCGGAAGCTGTCGCTGCTGGAGGAGTTCCGCAGCGGATTCGCCGAGATCGTTCTTCAGTACATTCGCAAGCGCAACGGACTGCTGATCATCTTTGTCGATGATCTGGATCGCTGCCTGCCCAGCCGGGCGCTGGAGGTGCTGGAGACGATCAAGCTCTTCTTGGATGTGCCGGGCTGTGCTTTCTTCTTGGCGGCGGATCACGAGCGCATCGAGATGGTGGTCGAGCAGAAGTACGGCTCGCAGGAGGAGGGCGTGGGGGAAAGCTACCTGGAGAAGCTTGTCCAGTTGCCCTTCTATCTGCCGCCCTTAGAGGAGGTGCAGATGAAGCGCTTCGTCGCGCGGGCGGCGCCGGATCTGCCCCCGGAGGTGCATCAGATCTTCGCCTGTGGCCTGCCGCCCAATCCGCGCTTGATCAAGCGGATTCTCAACATCTTTCGGCTCCTCCAACAATTGGCCGCGCGGCGCATCGCGCGCGGCAAGATGGTCGCGATAGAGCCGACGCTCCTGGCTAAGATGGTCGTGATCCAGGGGCGCTACCGTGATCTTTACCAGAATTTGTTGGAATATCCCAACCTGATCCAAGACCTGGAGATGCGCGCGCGCGGTAACGAGGAGAAACAAGCGCCGCCGCTGATTCCGGGGATGCAAGCTGAGCCTTTGTTGATCGAGAAATATGAGAGCCGCCGGCCCTTGATGCGCATGTTGCGCATTCCCCATTCATTCGCCTCGCTCTCCACGATGGAGATCGGCAGCTATCTGCACCTCACGCTGCCGACGGGCCAAGAACCCAACGTGCGCTTGGATCCTAACCAGCGCCTCTGGGAGGATCTGTTGAGCGGCGATCTCACCCGCATCCGCGCGGCTGTGCGCGAGGTGCGCGGCTCTGGGGAACAACCTGAGATGATGGCGCGGTATGTGAAGGCGCTTCTCAAGATCTTTCTGGGCGAGCGGGAGACGGCCTTCCAACAGCGCCTGTCGGCGGGTTGGGCGTTGGGCTATTTGGATGATCCCCGCGACTTCGACGCGACGGTCATCATCCCCGCCGGCAAATTTCCCTACGGTGAGGAGGCGCTGCCCTACTATCTCTTGCCCTATCGCATCACGCGCTATCTCGTCACCAACCGGCAGTACGCGGCCTACCTGCGCGCCCATCCGAGCGTGCCCGCGCCCTACGTCGAAGCGGCCTGGGCCAACGCCTACAATTGGGATCGCGAGCAGCGCACCTATCCGCCGGGCAAGGGCAACTTTCCCGTCGTGCTCGTCACGTGGGAGGAGGCGAAGGCCTACTGCGAGTGGGTCGGCGGCCGGTTGCCGACGCAGGAGGAGTGGGAGCGCGCGGCGCGCGGCTTGGATGGCCGGATGTATCCGTGGGGCAACCGCTTCGATATACGGAAGGCTAACACGCGCGAAAGCGGCCTCGGCAGCCCGACGCCGGTGGGGTTGTTCATTGAGGGCCTCAGCCCGGAAGGGCTGTTCGATGCGGCCGGCAATGTGTGGGAATGGACGAGCAGCGACTATAACCTCAAGACCAAGGTGTTGCGGGGCGGCGCGTGGAGCTTCGCGGCGGAATCGGCGCGCGTCTTCGCCTCGGAGCGGAGCTTGCCGCACAATCGCTCCGCCGCGATTGGCTTTCGCGTGGCTTTCGCCGCCGAGAAAGCCGATAAATCGCAGAAATAGGAGATGAGAGATGGAGATAATTCTTTGGCTGGGTATCTGGATCGTGTTGGGCGTCGGGGTGGGCGTCATTCCCGGCTTGGTGCTGCCGAAGGCGCCGCCATACGGCATCGCGGGGGACATCGTCTTCTCCGTGGCTACCACCGTCATCTGGGGGTTGTTCTTCCACTACCTCTTGCTGGGGATGGACCTCCCCAACTTTGCGAGCACCATCATCAAGATCATCGAACCGGTCACCACGGCGGGCGTCGTCCTGTGGGTGCTGCGGCTGTTCCAGCGCTGGAAATCGGGGGAGTGAGAAGGGGAACACAAGGACGGGGGAATTTTGACTATTTGACTATCTGACCCAAAAACTATCTGACCATCAGAAGGAGGCATCATGGATTACCAAAAACTAACAGACGACATCACCGCGTGGATGCGGGAGTACGCGGAGAACGCCGGCGCCGAGGGCTACGTCGTCGGCCTGAGCGGCGGGATCGATTCGGCGGTGACGGCGGCGCTGGCCGTGCGCGCGATGGGCAAAGAGCATGTGCTGGGGGTGTTGCTGCCCTGCCACAGCCTGCCGGAGGATGCGCAAGACGCGCGGTTGGTCGCCGACGCCCTCGATCTCACGCCCATCACGGTCGATCTGAGCGCGACCTACGATGCGCTGACGGCGGCGCTGCCCCCTGGCCCCGATATGGCCTACGCCAACATCAAGCCCCGGCTGCGGATGACGACGCTCTACTACCTGGCGCAGGCACACACCTACTTAGTCGGCGGGACGGGCAACCGCGCCGAGTTGATGGTGGGCTATTTCACCAAATACGGCGATGGCGGCGTCGATATCGAGCCGTTGGGCGAACTCTACAAGCACGAGGTGCGCGGATTGGCGCGGGCGTTAGGTCTGCCGGAGTCGATCATCACACGGCCGCCCTCGGCGGGCCTCTGGCCAGGCCAGACCGATGAGGGTGAGATGGGCATCACCTACGATGAACTGGACGCGATCTTGGCGGCGCTGCTGAACGACGAGACGCCCGATGCGCCGCCGGAGCAGGTCGCGCAGGTCGAGCGCATGATCGCCAACTCCGCCCACAAGCGCGCGATGCCCCCGGCCTTCTCCGTGGAGCGCGCGGCTTATAGCGAGGTGTCAACGTGACCATCCCATCTCCATCGACGACCGATGCGCCCCCCGCTGATGTGCCCGTCTCGTCCGTGTGGATTCCGGCCCGTTGGCTGACCAACCTGCTGCTGTTGGTCGGCCTGATCCTCATCATCCTCAATGGCTGGTTTCTTCATCACATCGGCCCCAAATTCCTCACCGGTATCTTCGTCGAGGTCTTGCTGGCGATCCTGACCCTCCTCTTCATCAAGATGGAAGCCCTGCCCGTGCGCGAGGTGCTGCGCTGGCGATGGCCCGGCTGGGGCGCGATTGGGCTGAGCGTGGTGGTGGGCGCTGGCTTCTGGATGATCGGGATCGTGGTGAATCTGCTCTCGATGGTCATCTTCGGCTATTCGACGCCGGTTTCGCCCGCCGCCTACCCCGGCAACGGCCTGGAAGTGCTCCTCTTCGCTACGGCCACGGTCATCGCGGCCCCTATCTGCGAGGAGATCCTCTTCCGAGGCTACGTCCAGCGGGCCTACGGCACGCGCCGCCGCTGGGTCGGCTGGGTGATTGCGGGCATCATCTTCGCGATGTACCACCTGCGCTTCCAGGGCGCGTTGCCGCTCTTGCCGGTCGCCCTCGTGCTGGGCTACGTGGCCTGGCGCAACGATGCGCTCCTGCCCAGCATCATCGTCCACGCCGTCTACAACGGTTTCTCCACGCTGGTGATGGCGGGTCTCATCCTGCTGCCGTTCGAGCCGTTCCTCATCCTCGTTATCGCGATGGTGGTCTTCGGCCTGATATTGGCGCCGCTGGCCGTAGTGGCGCTCTGGTGGATGCAGCGCGCGACCCGGCCGCCGACGCCTGATCTGCGCCGCCGCGATTGGGGCTGGGTGCGCCGGATGTGGCCGTTGCCCCTGGTCGTGATGTTGCTGATCTACGGCTACGTCGCCGCCACGGAGTTCATCGTTGGCCGCTATCCAGAAAGCCTGGCGGAGGCGCAGGTCGAGCTGGACGCGCCCGCCGCCTGGGAGACGCCGACGCGCTGGCGCTACGAGATCCGTAACATGCTAGATGAGCCTATTGGCGAGGCAACGTGCGAACTGACGCCCGCGCCCACGCACTTCGATCTGGCATGTCGCGCGGCGTACGACGCCTTTGATATCGCCGCAGACCTGCCCGTGGATCTCTCGGCGTGGGACATCGATCTGGGGCGCTTCGATCTGGCGCTGACGGGCGAGGCGACCTCCTGGCATCAGGAGGCGCGCTGGGCCCGGCCCGATCTCCAGCTCGAGGCATTGGAGGGCGGCTATCAGGTGGGCGAGGAAAGCACGACCTACAGCCTATCCTCCGGCGAGCTGCGCGTTGGGGGGCGCGTCGTGAGCGATACGGTGGCGAGCGAAGCGCTCTTCGCGCGCGAGTGGCCGTGGCGGATGACGGCGCTGCCCTTCGAGATCGCCTACGGCGCGCGGCATCCGCTGCTCTCCGTCACGCCTGAGGGGGAGTATCAAGCGCGGGCGCGCTACGTGATGGTGCGCGATGGGGAGCCGGTCTGGACGGCGGCCGAGAACGTGCTCGCGTGGCGCGTCACCGTCGCGGAGGAGGGGGCGGCGGATGGGGCCGGCGCGCTCAGCGCCTGGTACGACGCCGAGCCGCCGCACACGCTCGTGCGCTACGACGATGGCGCGGTCACCTACGTGCTCGAAGAGATCATCACAGGCGAGGAGGCCCGCGTCAGATAAACCTTGCGAAGGTTGCGGAATTGTCATCCCTGCGATACTGCTCTCGATGTTCCGTGATGCCTGTAACTCAAAATCCCTCTCGCAACCTTCGCAAGGGTGAGCCAAGACCCAAACCTTGCGAAGGTTGCGGAATTGTCATCCCTGCGATACTGCTCTCGATGTTCC
>JBKHCQ010000036.1:0-14023 GCA_046541755.1 Anaerolineales bacterium
CGTACCAGGTGATCTCCGCCCATATCTGCCGCCTTTGCTTTGGGAATCATTGCGGATGCCCTCCGATTGAAAAATTTGCCCGTTGGTGCATTGGGCTTATAATTAAAGTGAGGACTTCACAGGGTAATCGTCATCCATTCCTCTCGTTAGGTGATATTTCCTCCGTAACTTATCCGACGCGATGGTGTTATCACAAGTAGCTTATCTCATGTTGCTTCTGGAATGAGGCGGGGATGTTTAACCAATTTAAGTTAACCGGAAAGGAGTTACGATGAATACCCTGTTGATCTACCCGGAGTTCCCGGATACGTTTTGGAGTTTTCGCCACGCACTGAGGTTCGTTCGCAAGAAGGCGACCTCGCCGCCGCTGGGATTGTTAACCATCGCGGCGATGTTGCCCGATTCGTGGCCTAAGCGCTTGGTGGATCTCAACGTCAAGCCGCTGACGGAGGAGGATCTGGCGTGGGCCGACTGCGCAATGGTCAGTGCGATGAATGTGCAGCACGCATCGGCGCGCGAGATCATCGACCGCTGTCAGGCGGCGGGGCTGACAGTGATTGCCGGCGGGCCGCTCTTTACCATCCAGCCGGAGGATTTTATGGATGTCGATCACCTCGTGCTGAATGAGGCGGAAATCACGTTGCCGCGCTTTTTGGCGGATTTGGAACGCGGCGAGGCGCAGCATGTTTACAGAACCGAGGACTACCCCGATTTGCACGAGACGCCAAATCCGCTGTGGGAGCTGGCCTCGTTGGATCAGTACGATTCGATGAGTTTACAGTTCTCGCGAGGCTGCCCCTTCAATTGCGATTTCTGCAACGTGACGGCGCTTCTGGGACATCGACCGCGCACCAAGAGCGCGGAGCAGATCATCGCCGAGTTGGACAGCCTCTACGAGTTGGGATGGCGCGGCAGCGTCTTCTTCGTCGATGACAACTTCATCGGCAACCGGAAATATCTCAAGGAGCGCCTGCTCCCCGCGTTGATCGGATGGCGCGCGGGCAAAGTGGGGATGCCCTTCAATACGGAAGCGTCCATCGATCTGGCCGATGATGACGAACTGATCGAGTTGATGGTCGCGGCGGGCTTCGATAAGGTCTTCATCGGCATCGAGACGCCCGATGAGGAGAGCTTGGCCGAGTGCCGCAAGAGCCAGAACACCAACCGCGACCTTATCGCCGATGTGAAGCACTTGCAGCGGATGGGATTGCGCGTGCAGGGCGGCTTCATCGTCGGCTTCGACCACGATCTGCCGAACATTTTCCAGCGGCAGATCGAGTTCATCCAGCAGAGCGGGATCGTCACGGCGATGGTGGGACTGTTACAAGCGCCTCCCGGCACGGGCCTCTACGAGCGCCTCAGGGAGGAGGGGCGGCTGCTGAGCAAGTTCGCGGGCGATAATACCAGCGGCGCGACCAACATCATCCCCAAGATGGGCTTGGAGACGCTGCACGAGGGTTACAAGCAACTGATGCAGACGATCTACTCGCCCCGGCACTACTATGAGCGCGTCAAGACTTTCCTGCGGGAATACCAGCCGCCCAAGATCAAAGCGCCCTTGGATTGGCAGCACCTCTTGGCCTTTCCGCGCTCGGTCTATCGCCTGGGAATTCTGGGCAAGGAGCGCCGCTATTACTGGGATCTGCTGCTGTGGACGCTCTTCCGGCGCCCGTCACTCTTCCCCCTGGCGGTGACCTTGGCCATCTACGGCCATCACTTCCAAAAGGTGTGCGAACTGCACATCACGTAAAGCCCAAAAGAACCTTGCGAAGGTTGGGGAAGCACGTTGAATCCCAAAGCTTCTGACTCCATCGGAAGTGTGCTGTGTGGGAAAATATTTATGACCTTCGCAAGGTTCTTTTCTGAATTATCTTAAACCAAATAGGAGACCTATATGAAAGTTTTCGTCGCGGGCGGGGCGGGATACATCGGCAGCGTGGCGGCGGCGGAGTTGCTCCAGGCCGGCCACGAGGTAACAGTCTACGATAGTCTGGTCAAGGGCCATCGCGCGGCGACGCCCGACGGCGCGCACTTCATCCGGGGCGATATTCTGGATCGCGCGGCCTTGGATTTAGCGCTGGGCGCGCGGGCCTACGACGCGGTGATGCACTTCGCGGCCTTCATCGAGGCGGGCGAATCGATGGAGCATCCGGGGCGTTTCTTCCGCAACAATGTGACGGGGAGCCTGACGTTGATCGAGGCGGCGGTGGCGCACGATGTGCCGCGCTTTGTCTTCTCCTCGACGGCGGGTGTCTATGAGGGCCAGAAGGACGCGCCCTTGACGGAAGAGGATCCCATCGGGCCGGCGAGCGTCTACGGCCAATCGAAGCGGATGGTGGAGCAGATGCTCCACTGGTATCACGAGATTCACGGCCTGCGCTACGCCGCGCTACGCTACTTCAACGCCGCCGGCGCGACGCCGCCCGCGCGCGGCGAGGCCCACGAGCCGGAGACGCACCTTATCCCCTTGGTGCTCCAGGTTCCCTTGGGCCAGCGCGAGCAAGTCTACATCTTCGGCGATGACTATCCCACGCCGGATGGCACCTGCGTCCGTGATTACATCCACATTTTGGATCTGGCCTCGGCCCATATCTTGGCACTCGAGGCGCTGGCGGAGCGCTCAAAGATGATCTGCAATCTGGGGAACGGCGCGGGCTACTCGGTCAAAGAAGTGATCGAAGTGGCGCGCGAGGTGACCGGCCATCCTATCCCGGCGGAGGCCGCCCCGCGCCGGCCGGGGGATGCCGCGATCTTAGTGGCGGATGCGGCCCGCGCCCGCGAGTGGCTCGGCTGGGCGCCCCAGATCCCGGCGCTGCGCGACATCATCGCCAGCGCGTGGGAGTGGCATCGCACCCATCCAGGGGGTTACGACAGCGGAATCTCATAAGGCGGCGTCATCAGGCGGCGCAGATACGCAACATCGACGGTGCGGCGGGCTTGAACGGCCCGCCGCTTTTTTCGTAGGTGGGGGAGCGTGATCAGCCCGGCGAGCAGCCCGCGCAACGTGGCGCGCGCGGCCTCCCCCCGCCACGCCCCCAGCGCCGCGCGCGCGATCCGCAGTTGGGCCGCGATGACCTCGCGCTTGTGATCGCGCCATAAATCCGCCGGATAATTCTTCGCCAGCGTCCAGATGCGATTGCGCGCGTCGTGAAACGAGGCGGTGACGCCGCCGCCGGAGGCCTTGAGCTTGTGATAGACGACGGCCCGCGGCTCGTAAAGGCAGCGCCAGCCCGCCAGTTGGGCGCGCCACGCCAGATCCACATCCTCGAAGGAGAAGAAGAACGCATCATCTAACAGGCCGATCTCGTCTAACATCGCGCGGCGATAGGCCGCGCTCCCGCCGCAGGCGCTGAAGACGTAGGCCGGGTGATCGTACTGCCCGCGATCCACCTGCCAGACGCCGCGATTGTGCGCCAGCCCATCTAAGGTGACGTAATCGCCCGCCGTGTGGAAGGTGTCGCGCCGGTCGAAGAGCAACATCTTGGAGGCCGTCAGCCCCACCTCTGGATGCGCGGCGAAAGCGGCGGCGACGTGCGTCAACCAGTCGGGATCGACCTCGGTGTCGTTGTTGAGCAGCACCTGGATCTCCCCGGCGGCGGCGCGAAAACCGGCGTTACACGCGCCCGTGAAGCCGCGATTTTCGTCCAAGGCCAGCACGCGCACGCCTGGACTGTAGCGCGCCAGCACGTCTAACGACGCATCCCGCGAGGCGTTGTCCACGACGATGACCTCGTGCTCGGCGAAAGTCTGGGCCGCCAAGCTATCCAAACACGCCGGCAGGTGCTGCGCGCCGTTCCAGTTAGGAATAATGACGGAGATGCGCGTCGATCCGTCGCTTCGCCGCTTCGCCGCTTCGCTCATTTGCCGATCCGCCGCTTCGCTCATTCGCCGATCCGCTCATTCGCCGCTTCGCTCATTCGCCGATTCGCTCATTCGCTCATTCGACTAATAACCGGTCGCCTGTAAAAAGTCCGCCAGGGCCGCTTCCCACGGTCGCAGGCGGATGCCCAGGGCCGCCGCCGCGTGGTTGATCATCGGGGCGTAGGGCGGCGGCGTGCTGGCCCGCTCGAACGCATCGGAGGTAATCGGATCGACGGGGATCGCCTCGCGCCCGCTGAGGCGCAGAATCTCCCGCGCGAAGTCGTAGCGCGACGCGGCGCCCTCGTTGACCAGGTGGTAGATGCCGTAGGCGTGCGTGGGGATCAATTGAACGATGGCCGTCGCCAAATCTTTAACGTAGGTGGGATTGCCGACCTCGTCGGTGACGACGCGCAGCGCGCCGCGCTCGTCGGCCAGATGGATGATCTTGTGGGGGAAGTTGCGTCCGCCCTCGGCGTAGAGCCAGGCGGTGCGCGCGATGTAGAAGCGCGTGAGCAGGTTCTGCGTGTACCATTCACCGGCCAGCTTGGAGCGCCCGTAGGGATTGGCCGGTCGGCGCGCGGCCCACTCGTGATAGGGCGTCGACGCTGCACCGTCGAAGACCTCGTTCGTGCTGACGTAAAGCATCTCCGCGTCGACATCGGCGGCGGCCAGGGCCAGGTTCTGCGTCCCCATCCCGTTGACGAGGTAGGCGGCCTGGGGATCGCGCGCGCAGCCATCGACGTCCGTCATCGCCGCCGGGTGGAGGATCAGGTCGGGCCGGAACTCGTGGACAAGCGCTGCCACATCCTCCCGATCGGTGATGTCGTGCTCCGGCCGATCCATCCCCTGCACCTCGTGCTCGGCAAGCAGGGGCAGGAGCGCGCGTCCCAGTTGGCCTTTGTGGCCGGTGAGTAGGATTTTCATTTTGGCAGTCTCCTCGTGTAAAATGGCAAAGCAACAAAGCGGCAAATAACAAATGCTTTGTGTTGGTCTGTGAATCTTGATTCAGTCTATCACGGTTCATGGATTTGACCATGGTTTTGAGCGAGCAACCTTCCCGGAAGCTGGTGTATCCGCCTGGGTAGCTTCCGGGAAGGTTATCGGCGTTGATGCGAATGGAAGAACTCTTGCTCTCTCAATGGCTTCGTTTATAATGACTTCACAAGGAGGCACTTTATGCCAGCTTATCGAAAAGCTTCAATTCGAAGTTTGATTTTAGATGCCTATCGTTTAGATGGGCATTCATTACAAGGGGTGCTGCATCGCGACCCGGAGGATGGTCAGTGGAAGATCGGCGATCAGTCCCTGGAGCGATGGCTGGCCCGCCACGAGGGCGAGGAATTGGCCCTCATCTTGCTCTCGATGGACGATGATCGTCCGTTGGAGAAGAAGGTCTGTCGCACCTGCGGACGCGAGTATCGCGGCGCATATTGTCCTCACTGCCGCGAGGTCCGGTTGCGCCTGCGGGGAGAATGATAATAAACGGCGGGAGATCCTTGAGCAAATTTGTGATTTGTATCGACAACAAAAGCAATCCGGCGAGCTTAATTTTGGGCAAAGTCTACCGCACGCTGCCAGATGCAGATGCTGAGCCACACAATATGCTCCGGGTTGTTGATGAGGATCAATCAGAGCCTGATGGTTATCTCTATCCGGCATCAATGTTCGCAGTGAGGAAAATTTAGTATGCGATTGTATCTTGATAATTGTTGCTTTAATCGTCCTTTTGATGATCAAAGTTCGCTAACGATACGACTTGAGACGGAAGCTAAGTTGCATGTTCAAGATGCGATTCGTGCTGGACAGTACACATTGGGTTGGTCCTATATACTGGATTATGAAAATGCAGCAAATCCTCTTGAAGAGCGACGCGCCGAGATTCAGCGCTGGGAAGAAATAGCTGATGCTTATGTGACAGAAACTGCTGACATTTTAGCTTTGATGAGAGAATTTATCTCTGTGGGTATCAAACCGTTGGATGCGCTGCATATCGCTTGTGCAAAAACTTTGAACTGCCGTTATTTTCTGACTGTTGATAAAGGTATCTTGAAGAAGGCCAAGACAATTACTCGGATACAGATTTTGAATCCTATCGATTTTGTAATTGAGCAAGGATTGTAATATGGCAAAGACAGCGAGAGTAGATGCGGAAATTAAAGTGTTGGGATTTGAAATCCTGACCCAACATTTGGGATTGGTGGATGCCGAGCGATTTATCACATTGATTCAACGTGATAAATTCGATTACACGCAATGGCGACAAAACCTCTTCTCTGGATTAAGCGGCGAAGAAATCAGTCGGCAAGCTATGGCGTTTCACGAGCAAAAATCCAGCCCCAGAAAACAGGAGACCTGAATGAACGCTAAACTTCGGGAATATAACCCAGATGTGGACTTCCTTCGCGTGCGCGATTTCCTGTCGGAGACCTACCAGGCGTTCGGGAAGCCGCTCAATTGGCGGATGGAGCGCTGGAACTGGGCGCGGTATCATCCGCTGATGTTCGATGGCGATGCCGAGAGCAACATCCAGCTTTGGGAGAAGGCCGTCGGCCTCTGGGAGAACGCCGAGGGCGAGATCGTGGGCGTGGTGAACGTTGAGTTGCCGCGCTACGGCGAGGCCTACGTCCACCGCCGCCCCGGGTACGATTCTCTGTTAGATGAGATGGTCGCCTATGCCGAAGCGAATTTGCTCGACCGCGACGACAATTCGCTGAGCTTCTTCGTCTACGAGCACGACACGCCCTTTCAAAAGCTGCTGCGCGAGCGTGGCTATCAACAGCACACGGACTGTCCGGGGTATGACTCGGAGTTCGTCATCGAGGGCCTGCCGGAGGTGAAACTGCCGGAAGGGTTCGTCGTCCAATCGATGGCCGAGGGCGGCGATCTGGCGCTGCGCTGCAAGGTGATGGGGCTGGGCTTCGATCATCCCGATCCGGCGGAATGGACGACCCCGGCGGCGTACGAGCGGGTGCAACAAGCGCCCGACTATCGGCCAGAATTGGATCTCTACGTCAGGGCGCCGGATGGCGAGTACGTCTCTTGCTGCATCGTCTGGTACGATGCGCGCAACCGGATGGGCATCTTCGAGCCGGTCTGCACCCATCCAGCGTACCGGCGGATGGGGATGGGGCGCGCAGTGATGATGGAGGGTATGCGGCGCGTGGCCGCCTTGAGCGCAGAGACAGCGCAGGTCGGCTCCGGGCTGCAGTTCTACGAAGCGATTGGATTTCGGAAGATCTGTGTGAGTTATCGCTGGTCGAAGGCATTCTGAGCTATCTTTCTTTTCGTTGCAGTTCGCTTCTGCCCCTTCGTGCTGCTTGGATGAGATTGAGATAGAGGGGCGACGTGACGTCGTCCCTCTCACTATGTGACAGGAGGCAATGATGGGATTTTTAGGTGGGTTACTGGGCAACGCATCCGAAATCGATGCTAAGGCGCTCCACAAAGAGTTGGCGCCGCTCCTCATCGATAATGAGCGCATCGAGCGCGCGTTTAGGATTATCCGCGATCTCTTCGTCTTCACTGACAAACGCTTGATCTTAGTCGATAAACAGGGACTCACGGGGAAGAAGACCGCGTATCACTCGATTCCATACCAATCGATTCGCCATTTCGCTGTCGAAACGGCCGGGCGCTTCGATATGGATGCCGAGATGAGGATTTGGATCGCGGACATCCCGATGCCCTTCGAGTACGAGTTCAAGAAGGGTACCGACATCATCGGCGTGCAGAAGTCGTTGGCCCAGTACGTGCTACAATAGAAGTAAAATAGAAGCAAAAGTAGAAGTGGAAAGGGAACAGGTGAACGAGTTATGAAAATCGAAGAGTATATTCGTATTTTGCGCCAGCGGGGATGGATCATCATCTTAGCGATGATCGTCACGGCGGCCAGCGCCTTCGTCTTTAGCAAGGTGCAGACGCCCGTCTATCGCTCGCGCGTGGATGTTTCGATTCAATTGGCGCGCCCGGACTTCGGCCTCACCCAATCGGCTAAGCAACTCTTGCGCTCCTACGCCAACGTGATGTGGTCGGAGAGGATGGCGCAGCGGGTGATTAACGAGCTAAACTTGATGATGACGTCCGGCGCGCTCAAGGATGATGTGAAGATTGTCGCGGATGATTCGCTCCTAGTCATCCAGATCGAAGCTGACAATACTAACGGCGAGTTGGCCAACGATATCGCCAATGCGTGGGCGCAACTGTTGGTCGGTTGGCGTAAGGAGCAGAACGCGCAGCAAAACAAGGAGGATCGCGTCTACGCGGAAGTCATCGATCCGGCTTCCTATAGCCTGCTGCGGCCCAAGACCAAAGTCAATGTGGCGGCCGGCGGTCTGCTGGGGATGGTCATCGGCGCGGTCGTGGTCTTTATACTGGAGTGGGTCCGCGCCGGCATTGTCTATCAGTCTCAGGATTTTGAAGAGGAGATTGGCGGCCCCGTGATCGGAACGATCCCGCCGGTAGCCATCGGACAAAAGTGACAGGAGGGATGATGAACGAGTTGAATCTAATCACGCTCACGGAGCCGCGCTCTGCGGCGGCGGAAGCCTATCGCGGGCTGCGGATGAATCTGGCGTTCACCAGTTTGGATAAGCCGCTTGAATGTTTGGTCGTCTCCTCCCCGGCGCTGAACGCGACCAAATCGCACGTAGCCGCCAATTTGGCGGTTGTGATGGCGCAAGCGGAGCAGCGCGTCATCTTGGCCGACGCGGATCTGCGCCGCCCGGGAGTGCATGAGTTGTTCGGCGTCCCGCAGGAGCCGGGCGTCACGGATGTGATGTTGCGCCAAGCACTGGGCGAGATCCCCCTACGCGATACGGATGTGCCCCGCTTACAGGTGCTGACCAGCGGCGCGCTGCCGCCCAATCCCGCCGACATCTTAGGCTCCCAGAAGATGCGGGATCTGCTGGCGAAGCTGCGGGAGATGGCCGATGTCGTCATCTTGGACGCGCCGCCGGTCACGGTGGCGGTGGACGCCTCGGTGCTGGCCGCCCAGACCGACGGGCTGCTGCTCGTCGTGCGTTCTGGCCACAGCCGCCGGGATCGCATCCAGCAGGCGAAGGAGTTGTTGGATCGCTTCCGCGTGCGTTTGTTGGGCGCGGTTCTCACCGATGCGCCGGAGGGCGGGTTGACGGGGTATTAATCGAGAATCGAGAATTAAGAATTGAGACTGAGAATTAAGAATTGAGATTAAGGAGGGACGGACAGCAATGAAAGGTTTGATTTTAAGCGGCGGCAAGGGCACGCGCCTCTACCCATTGACCTTCACCAGCGCGAAGCAGCTCATCCCGGTGGCGAACAAGCCCGTGCTCTTCCGCGTCATCGAATCGATTCGCGACGCGGGCATCGACGAGATCGGCATCGTCGTGGGCGATACGGCGGATGACATCAAGCGCGCGGTGCGGCGGGGCAACCGCTGGGACGTGAAGATCACCTACATCCACCAGGAAGATCCCCTGGGCTTGGCCCACGCGGTCAAGATCAGCAAGGATTTCCTGGGGGATGAGCGCTTCGTGATGTTCTTGGGCGATAACGTTATCCAGGGCGGCATCTCCCCGCTGATCCAGCAATTTGCCGATTCGGAGTGGAACAGCCAGATCGTCCTGACCGAGGTCGCTCAGCCCGAGCAGTATGGCGTGGCCGAGTTGGATGAGGGCGGGCGCATCGTCCGTCTGATCGAAAAGCCCAAGGCGCCGCGATCCAACCTGGCCCTGGTCGGCATCTATATGTTCGATCACCATATCTGGGAGGCGGTGGCTTCCATCAGTCCCTCGTGGCGCGGCGAGTTGGAGATCACCGACGCTATCCAGTGGCTGGTCGAAAACGATTACCGGGTCTTCCCCTACATCCATCGCGGCTGGTGGATCGATACCGGGCGCCCCGGCGATATGTTAGAGGCCAACGGGATGGTGCTGGAGGAGTTAGACCCGCACATCACGGGCTATGTGGATCGCGAATCGGAGGTGGATAGCCGCGTGACCGTCGAGCAGGGCGCGGAGATCATCAACAGTGTGGTGCGCGGGCCGGCCATCATCGGCGAAAACACGCGCATCGTGAACTCCTACATCGGCCCCTTCACCTCGATCTATCACCACTGCGTCATCCAAAACAGCGAGATCGAGCGCTCGATTGTGCTGGAACACAGCTCCATTGATGACATCGCCCAGCGCATCCAGGATAGCTTGATCGGCCGGAACGTCGTGCTCAAGCGCTCACCCATCCGTCCCAAAGCGCTCAAGCTCACCTTGGGGGATTATAGTCATTTGGGTTTGCTATAATTCAGCAGATTGAGCGAATAAAGCAGATAAAAAAAGAGCCACAAGTTCCTTTTTGAGGACGTGTGGCTCTTTTGATGTCGAGCGAGGTAGGCTATCGGGCGCTCATGTCGTAATCGGCGGCGAGATGCGCCGCGCGGCCTCGCTGATGAGATGGGTCGCTGTATCGACGGAGATCTTATCCGTGTTGAGGACCAAGTGATAGAGTTGGGGATCGTCCCAATTCACGCCATAGAAGTGACGCAGATAGCGCGCGCGATCCTTGTCGTTTTGATGGATTTGCTCCTCCGCTTCCTCGCGGTCGATGCCCATCCGTTCCATCAGATAGCGAATCCGCGTCTCTATCGGCGCCTGGACGCGGACGTGCAGCACGTGCGAGTTCTCTTGTAAGATCACCTGCCCGCCGCGCCCCACGATCATCACGTTGCCGATGGCGGCGTATTCCTCGATGACCTGGCGCAGCAGCTCGGTGTACGGCTCGCTGGCTTCGGCGCGGATTTCCTCCTCCACCAACCGACGATAGGCCTCCTGCCGGCTCATCTGGTCTTCCAACATCATCATCGCGATTTGCTCGTCGTAGGTGTAGCCTTCGCGCAGGGTGGCGCTGGCGATGGTTGGGGTCATCGGCATCCGGCCCAGCGCCTCGATAATTCGCTCCAAGAGGCCGGGGACTTTTTCGCGCTTCTCCAATTGCTCCACCATTGCCTCGTCCGGATACCCCGCAATTTCGGCCACGCGCTGGAGAATTTCGCGATCCATATAGCGCAGATTTAAGGTTTTTGCCACCGCGGTCGCGATATAGCTCCCTCGGCTGCCCAGTTGTCTGGATACTGTGATGACGGTACTCATTCGAATCTCCTTTCAGATGCCTAGAGAAATTTCGGAACCTTGCGAAGGTTGCAGGGTGTCGTGTCAGTAGATCTGTCTGCACTGTTAAGATTCTCAGCGATGAGTGAATTTACCTCTAACCTTCGCAAGGGTGAGACAAGAAGCTTTAAGGTTCCGGCGTGGAATAGGGGATCACATCGAACGCCGCCGTTTGCGCCCCCGCGCCGGCGATCTCCAACGTCACGCTATAGGCGCCGGGGAGCAAAAAGGGCGCGGTGATGACGCCCGTGACGCTATCCCACACCACCTCACGCGATGCGCCGGCCCACGTTCCCCCGGTCACCCGCGTCGGCTCGCCATTGCGATACCACGTAGCCTCCCACCTCGTTGCCGGCGAGAGATGCGAACAGTGCCGCCCGGCGTAGATCGCTTGCGTGTACCATTCAAACGACTCGCGCACGAGCACAAAATCGCCGTCGGGCGTCAGCCCCGCCGAGATGACGAGCGGCCCGCAGGTCGGCGCGGGCGTCGCGGTGGGCGCGGGTGTGTATGTCGGCGCGGGCGTTGGCGGCGGCCCGATTTCGAAGGCGACCTCGCGGCTCGGCTCGCCCATCAGCGTCAGCGCGGCGCGATAGGCCCCGGCCTCGAAGGGCGCGCCATCCTCGCGATAGCAGGCCACCGCGCCCTGCCCGGCGACCGCCGTCAGCGTGAGCGAGCGCTTGCAGACCGTTGCCTCGCCGCGCCGGACGACGACCCAGATCGGTGCGCCCGTACACGCTCCCTCATACTCGTAGCGCGCGTAGAAATGGCGCGTCTCGTCCGCCAGCCGCGATATTTCGGGGCCGTCGGGCGTCAGCGCGAGCGTCAGGTCGGTGACCGACGGGGGCGTGGCCGTCACGGTGAAGGTGTGGCGCGCGATGACCTCCTCATCCGCCTCTAAATGCACAATATACTGCCCTGGCGCCAGCGGCTCACCCTCGGGGAAGTCCACGAACAGCTCCGGGAGATCGGGCTGCCACGCGCCCTCGTTCAACAGCGTCGCGGCATCCGCCGGAGTCAAGCGCCAGGCGGCCGTGGCGGTGATCGGCCAGGCGCTCGCGATCTCAGGTCGGAGCCGGAGATGCGTCGCCGAGCGGCAGAGCGATGCGGGCGCATTCACCCACGAGACCGGCTGCGTCTCCTCCGAGGAGGTCGTGGGCAGCGCCGGCGTCGGCGCGGTTGGGGACGCGGGTACACAAGCGGCGCAGAGCCATAGGCCCACGCCGACGATGAGCAGCAGCCGATGATCTAATTGCCACCGCGGGGTTCGATGAGCCATTCGTTCAACTCCCGGATCATAGTTCGGGCATATTTACGCCAATGCGGATGTGTCCCCTCGTTCAGATAGGTCTCGAAGTCGGAGACGGCCTCTTGATATTCCTGCAATTGCTGATACGCGATGCCGCGATTGAAGTGCGCTTCGATCAGGTCGGGATCTAATTTCAGCGCGATGGTGAAATCCTGGACGGCCTTTCGGGGATGATTCAACTCGCGCCACCACAGAATGCCGCGCTCTAGATAGATGTGCGCGGCTTGGGGATTCCAGAGCAGCGCCCGGTCGAAATTCTGTACCGCGGCCTCGTACTCCTCGCGCAGACCACGAGTATGCCCCCAGTAGCGATGGGCCAGGGCCAGCCAATGGTACCAACTCGCGATCAGGCTGCTGAGCCATGTTTTGATTTGATCGATCATGATGCTAACATCTCCCGGTAAATATTTACCGTCTGCTGTGCGATTTGCCGCTGAGTGAAGTGGGCGAGCACGCGCTCACGTCCCCGCGCGCCCAGGGCTAGTCGCAACTGCGATGAAGCTACCAGTCGGGATAGCGCTGCCCGCAACGCCGCCGCGTCATCCTCGGGGAAGAGCAGGCCCGCGTCGCCGATCACGTGGGGGATCTCACCGCTTTCGGCCCCGACGACGGCGACGCCGCACGCCATCGCCTCGATCAGCACGCGCCCAAACTGCTCCATCCAATTGGGGCGCGCGCGCGAGGGCAGCGCCAACACATCCGCCGTCTGGTAGAAGCGCGGCATCTCCACGGAGGCGACGCGCTTGCGAAAAGCCACCCGCTCGCTTAAGCCGAGCCGTTCGGTCAGCGCGCGGAGGTTCGCCGCCTCCGGCCCGCGTCCCAGGATCGTCGCCCGCCACGCGCCTTCCAACTCGGCTAACGCGGCCAGCAGCAGATCCACGCCCTTCTCCGGTACCAGGCGCCCTACATAGACGATGTGGACGATGTGCGTTGGGCGTTCGTCCGGCGTGGGTGTGGACGGCGGCGCGAAGTGCTGCGGATCGACGCCGAATTGCGGGATCACGGCCAAGGGGCCATCGTAGCCCTTCTGCCGCCAGACCTGGGCCGCCGTTTGGCTGCCGGTGATCGCGTAATCGATGCGGCGGAGGTTGTAGCGTTCCATCCAGGCAAAGGGCGGGGGATAGCTGCGCTGGAGATTCTGCCAGGAGAACCAGAGCGCCCGCGCGCCGTGGCGGCGCGCCAAGCGATGAGCGTGGTAGGTGGCCAAGTTGTATGGTTCCTCATCGATATGCACGATGTCGGGTTGCACCTCACGCATCACGCGCCCCAGCGTGGGATAAAGGTGCAGATGAAACGACCCGTTGAATAGCATCGGGATCACCCGCAAATCGTAGCCCTCGGTGTGCGCCTTTTCTAAGGGCATCTTGCCCCGCTCATCCTGCCAGAACGGCGGCGTCGCCACCGTCAGCGACAACTCCGGCGCCAGCGCGGCCATCTCCTCCAACTTTCGTTGATACGCCCCCACAATACAAGCTTTCGACAGCATCAAAACCCGCACATATCCCTCCTACGTTGACGTCTTACTTGTAGTATACCCCATTATCGCGCGCGTGAAAAAGTTTCCGGGGCGCGGTGGATGGGGTTCTGACGTCAAAAACCGGGGTGGTGTGAAATCCACCCCGGTTTTTGGAGAAAGAAGGCTCTCTATCGCGTTTTTAGTTATCGTTAGTGTCTTAAAGTATTCGCCACTAAGCACGGCGGTTCCCACGGCCAT
>JBKHCQ010000037.1:0-14020 GCA_046541755.1 Anaerolineales bacterium
TCGGCGGCAAGCGAGGGGCATCTTTCACTCCGGGCACGTGTAGGCACCATTGTATATCTCCATCTCTTGCCCGCCAGTCTTGAACCAGACGCCCAGCGTGGATCCGATCGGCGTGCGGTAGAATTGGACCCGAATCCTCCCCCGACCGCGCGGGCCGGACAGGGTGGTAAAAAACTGCCCCTGTCGCACCCCGCCGCCGCTCTCAAAGTAGGTGATCCAGGCGAACAGGCCGGGCGTGATCGGCTCGCCGGTGATTCCCACGACTGACCTGCTTTGACCTGCCACCTGGATCGCGCAGTTGTACTCCTCGCTCGTCTTGATCGAGAAGCCGAAAATGTAGAGCAGGATCAGCGGGGTGACGGCGGCCAGCGCGGCGGTGCGCACGATGCGCCATAGCGCGAGCAGCCGGTCATGGGTTGTGATGGCGTTTCCGTAGTCGTGGGCATTCATCTGGCGCTCCTTTTCACTCGACTTGCCACACGTGGACCACGGGCTTGGCCTCGTCGGCGAACAGCTCCAACACAAACAACCGTCCATTGGCGCGATCATACGCCGCCGCCCCGAACAAATAGCGGCGCTGGACGCCCTCGCCCATCATTTCCAAATCCACGCCCGCCGGATTGTCGAAGATGTGCTCGCCAACGTCGAGATGGGCATAGGGTTGCGGCTCCCACGGTTCCATCGTGCCCGCCGCGACTTGCGCCAAGTCGGCCGGATCGTACAAGATGAAGCGCGGGGTGAACTCGGCGCACCACCAGCCTTTGGCGCTGGTGTGGCCGTCACATTCCACCATATCGCTGGCCGGACAGGGCGATCCGTCCGCCAGCCGGCAGGCCGTGAATTCGCTGGCGGCCTGGGTGTTGACGCACGGATATTCAGGGCCATCAGGGTTACGATAGCCATACCAATACTTGGCCCCCGTCCCTTGGTTGCCCGCAAACAGCACCGCCGCGTTGCCCGAAGGCGTCGTGATCCACGCGCCGCCCTCCCATTCATCCGGGTGTTGATGGCCCGCGAGCGTGTTGGCGCCTTGAACGACATCGCCATTAATTTGCGTGTCGTCGTATAGCAACAGCGGAACTTCCATCAGATGCGTCCCTGAAATCTCCGGTGTGCCATCAATTTGCCAAGGGCGATACGCAAAGAGCGATGGCCCCATGCCGCCCCACCCTCCGTCCATCTGGCGCCCGGTCCCCAGATAGCGCCCGCCAGCGTGAGTGTCTGCCCAGGTCGCGGGGATTTCGAACATATACCCGTTGAGGCTGTACCAATCCTGATCTCCGATGTACCACAGACCTTGTAAGTTAGGGGCGGTCAAGGTCGTGCTGAACCACGCATAGGAAGGTTGCGAGACGTCCGGTTTGTGATGCTGGCCCCAGCTCAGATGAATCAGAGGGCCGGTATCGGGATGATTCAAATACGCCATACCGGTACGGGGCAGTTCTTCCAAATCAGTGAAGTAGCCATCGGCCACATTGGCGAAATTCTGGATGAACGTCCCCGTGTTGAGAGCGCCCAGGGTGTGAGAATCGACCGGCGCGGGAATGCTGATTTCAGCGACCTGCCCGCCGTCGGGAAGATCTCCCCACGGCTGACGGTCGTGGCCCATGATGAACAGCGAGCCATTGCCGCCGTCGCCGTCGGGATTGAAGGTCATCGCGTTGCCGCCGTAAGCGAAGGTTTTGGGTTTCATATCATCGCCGGGCAGCCGGAACGCGCCCAGGTAGGTGAAATCACTCGGCTGGACGAGATCGCCGGAAGCGGGCGGCGGCGTCTCCGTCGGCCCAGGAGTATCCGTCGGCGTTGGCGTCGGAGACGCGCTCCAGCCCTTCAAGATCAAGGGCAGGTAAATCGGAAAAATATCCATACTGGGAACCGTCAATGTAATCGTATGGGTCACCATATCGCTGCCGTCGCAGTTCACGGCGGTGAGCGTGATGATCTGCGTACCGGTCACGGCCCAGGTGTAGGTCACGCTGGCGCTGCCCTGCCCGGAGTCCGGCGTGGGCGTCCACGTGTAGGTGATGGGCGTCGAGGCATTGGTTGGCGTAATGCGCGCGGTGAAGGTGGTGCTCGTGCCGGTGTAGCCGCGCGTCGGCCCGTCAATGCCAACATCGGTCAGGCCCACGCAGTCTGGCGGCTCCCCACCCTGCCAGCGATTGTAGAAGACGTTGAGCAGGTCCACGAACTCGGCGGTGGCTTTTTGATTGCCGGTCGCAGTAGGATGATCATCGGCCCACGGGTCGGTGACAGTCAGCGGATCTGAGTAATAGGGATAGGCCGCGAAATTGTTACTGATAGTCTGGGTATGCATAATAGCGCTGCCATCCCAATAATGGTGATTGCCATCCGGACGCATCTCGTAGTCGTGCGGCTCCTCATTTGTACTGGTATCATCCATCCGCGAGGCGCTCCCATTAGACGTGAGGACGTTGTAAAAATCGAAGACGGCCACGTTATTGGGAGCATAGCCGGCTAACCAATCATTCACCAGCCAATCATTGAAAGCGCGCGCGTTGGCCGCGCGTTCAGCGGCGGGCGTCGAATGATCATTAGCAATGTAAGATACTTCCGTCATAGGCGGCGCAGTAATTACAATGAAGAGCTTTTCCTGGTGCGCCTCAAAGTAGGTGAGGATGTGATTGTAGACCGCTTTGGCGTTGCTGACCGAGTATTCCCAGTCGTTCGGTTCGCTGTGAGGCGGGTCGTCGGGCTTGCCGTACAGGTCCGAGTTGGGGTAGCAGGACTTGAACATGATGATCTGGTTGGGGCCGCCGGGGTCGGTCGCCATGCGGGTCCAGTCGCCAAAGCCGCCGATATTCTGCCCGGTCTCGGTGTAGACGGCGGTCATAATCTCCTCGCGGTTGGGGCCGGTGAACCACTCAGGCCAGTTGGGAATGTCGGTGCGGTCGCCGATCCCGTCCGGCCCCCAGCCATAGTTCGTCGCGCTGACGAAATAGTTGTTGTCCATCAACGCCTGGCCCAGACCACCAGCCGGATACTCGATCTCGCTGGTATCGGCCAGCCAGTGTCCGCCACAAGAGTGATGAATAAAGATCAATTTCACAGGGGATGTAGGCGGGCTGGGATCAGCGGCCAAGGCCGGAGGCGCCGTTACACTGGTCATCACGACCAACAAACAACTCAAAAACAATAGGCTAATCAACAGCTTTACCTTGTGCTGCATGACAACCTCCTTACCTTTCGCTAACCCAACCTACCTACTCCTATACCTTGCGCCCTCCTGGCATCACTTCAGCGCAATTACGGTGATCAAATTCTGGAAAGGTTCAAAATCTTTTACGTTGTGCGTGAGTAATTGAGATATACCATACACAAGCATCGTTGCCACGATGTTTGTGTCATGTATATGGTAACTTTGTCCTTGCTCCACAAATTTGAGTAGCTGCGTTGTCACGGCTGCACTATCTTCCGCAACACGGTAACGGGTTTCAAAGGCGCGTACAGCAGCCGTAAGTTGCGCCAGGGGGATGTTCACAGAAGGCCGCGCCAAAGTTGCCAGATATTCCCGCAAAATTTGACGGCTGATCCATAACGGCATAAGCTGCGCCTCGTATTCAGCGAGCGTCTGTAAAGCGACATTGTGGAGGGGCGCCGCATCTACGCTTGCATACACCAGAACATTGGTGTCTATAAAGATAGCGTTAGCGTCCATATTCGTTGTATAATTCACTGCGGCGCAATGGCAAATCTTCAGGCCACCGATTCAAATGCAGCACGGGGAATGCGTCTGGAGCAACACTTTCAGTGACACTTTCTCGAAACAAATCCGTGGCAAGATCGCTCAACAAGCGCATCTTCTCCCGATAAGAGAGTCGGTGCACCAGTGTTCGTACTTCTCCTAACGTATCAATGCTCATATCCACACCTCCCGGTTTTACGCCTCTCTGTGTTAAAGCTCCCGCAGCGCCGCGAACGCATCCTCGAAGCATTTCTTGGGCGCGCGCACCAGCCCGGCGCCGACCATACCGACGCCCGGCTCCTTGTGGGCGATGCCCGTATTGATAAAGGGCGGGATGCCGCTGCCCATCACTTTGCGGATGTCGATGCCCAGGGGCGTGCCCCGGAAGTTGAGCACCGGCACAGTGAAGAACTCGTGCTCGCCGGCGGTGATCTGGTACATCTCCTGCGTCACGCTCAGCGCCAGCGAGGAGGTCCCGCCGACGAAGCGCACAATCGCGGGCGCGGCCGCCATCGCGAAGCCGCCGCAGCCGCCCGTCTCCGTGATGCTGGAGTCGCCGATGTCGGGATTCGCATCCTCGGCAGTGTAACCGGGGAGCCACAGCCCATCCACCATCGGCGCGGGCGCGGTGAACCAGCGGTCGGGCATGCTCGCCACGCGGATGCCGAAGTCCGTCCCGTTGCGCGCCATTACAGTGACCAGGGTGCAGCCCTCCATGCCCTCGGCGGCTTCCAACATCGCCTTGACCGCCGGCATCGAGAGGTTGAGGAAGAAGTGATCGTTGCTATCGATGAAGGCCAACACCTCCTTCGCCGCCTCTTTATCCGAAGTCTCTACCAAGGCCGGCGCGAGTTGCCGGATAAGCAGCGAGGTCGCCGCGCGATTGCGATTGTGCACCTCATCACCCATGTGCAGCGCCTGCGCGATGAGGCTCCGCAGGTCGATGGGGCCGGTATGCTCCAACGCGCGCTTGAGCGCGGGATAGAGGGTCTCGTCCATCCATTCCAGGCGCTCGATGACGTCGTCTCCGTAAGCGCCGTAGCGCAGCACGCGGCCCAACCCCTCGTTCTGGGTGGCGTAGACCACGTTACCGAAGGTCTTGTTCTTGACTAAGAAGACCGGCATCGAGGGGGAGGTAATCCCCGCCATCGGGCCGACGGCGTGGTGGTGATGACACGGGTCGAACTCGAACTCGCCCGCCGCCGCCATCTCCGCCGCCTCCTCGTAGGACTCAGCCCAACCCTCGTAGACCGCCGCGCCCATCACGGCGCCGCGCTGCGGGCCACACATCCGATCCCACGCGATGGGGGGGCCGGCGTGCAGAATCATCCGCTCGCCCATGCCGGGGATGACATTTTTCGCGATGTCCATCCCGATCAACAGCGGGCGGCCCGTGCGGATGCGCTCCACCGCCTCCGCGTTGATCGCGTCGATCTCCTTGCCGTCCGGCGTGTGGGTCAATTCCACGTAACCCTCCAGCGGCGGACGCCACTCCACATGAACCGCCTCGGCGCCCTGATCCTCCAAACTGGCAGCAAAATCCTCTAATCCGATATTCACGGCCCTAAGCTCCTGGCCGAATAAATCTTGAATTGCCATAGTCTCTCCTATTTCACTCTCTGCGAATATCTTGTAGTAACCGTTGGACCAATGCGGGATTGATCTATGTATCTTTTTTGAGATAGCTGAAACGCTGACCCGCTAAGACGCTAAAATATACCCGGCTAACTTCGTCGCCGCCGCGTTGCTGGGGAGGACGATGACGCCGGCCTCTTCCAACTTCGCTTCCTGCGCGCGCGCGTCTTGCGGATCGCCTTCCGTGCCGCAGACCGCGGCCATAAAGAGGACGGTGCGTCCTTCCTCTTCCAACTTGGCCCGCGCCTCGCGGATGGCCTCGACGGCCGCGCCGGCTGGGTCGGGATGAACGCCGTAGCCGAGTACAATATCTAGGAAGATGATGGCGGTCTCTGGATCCTCAGCCTCGTGGATGATGCGCCGATTGCGCAGCGTGGGATCTAACATGGGATGCAGTCGCCCGACGGTGAACTCATCCTCACCCAAATCGACGACCACGTGGCCCTCGCTGACGTTGGAATCCGCCATCTTGAGCGCCTTATCTACGGGCGCGTTGGAGACGATCTTTTCCTCCAACATATCCTTGAGAATCAATTGGGTTTCATAACAAAAGGTACCCCCGCTGAACAGCCCGCGAAAGTATCTTTGCTCCGCCGCCAACTGCTTTTTGTACTTTTTCGCCCGCTTCTTCAGCTTCTTATCGCGCTTCTGGAGCTTCTTGAGCGCTTTATCGGGCGCTTTACCTTCCACGATGGCGGCCGCAAGCTCCGCCGCCTCTTCCAACGTCGTCGCCGGGATCGCGCCCGCGTCCTTGACCGCTTGGGAATCGCCGCCCAAGAAGCAGACGACGGCGGGCTTATCGCTCTCCTCCAGTTGGGCCAGCGCCTTCTCGGCCACTTCCGGCGCGGGCGGCTTGGAGACCAGGAGCAAGATCTCGGTCTCAGGATCGGCCTGCAACGCTTTGAGGCCCTCCAGCATCATGATGCCGCCCACAGCGCTCTTGAGATCGCGTCCGCCGACGCCGATGGCCTGGGAGACGCCCACGCCCATTCGCGAGAGATTGCTCGTCACCGATTGCAGGCCCGTGCCGGCGGCTGCGACGACGCCCACCGGACCACGCGCCACGTCGTTGGCGAAGCCCAGCGCAATGCCGTTGATGATGGCCGTGCCGGCGTCCGGCCCCATGACCAGCAGCCCCTTCTCCGCGCCAATTTGCTTGAGCGCGATCTCATCCTCGACGCTGACGTTGTCGCTGAAGAGGAAGACGTGCAGCCCGCGATTGAGCGCATCGCGCGCGACGCCCGGCGCGTACCGGCCCGCCACGGAGATCAGGACGATGTTCGCGCCTTCGAGGCGCTGCACGGCGGCGGCCATCGTCTTGAGCGGCGCGGCCATCCCCTGCTCCTCGGTAATCGAGCGCGAAGCGACTAGCAACTCATCCGCTTTCTCCATCGCCGAGGCCGCGACCTCCTCCGACGCGGCGCTCACCGCGATGACCAGGTCATCCGCCGAAGCGGCCCGCGCCTCCGGCGTCAGCAGATCCGCGTCCTTGAGGATGCCTTTGTTGGCCGGCGTCCCCATCACGACGGCGGCGTCCTCCACGCCCTCCAACTCCAAGAGGCCTTGAGCCACCTCCATCAGCGTGACGGAGTCATAATACTCTCCACTTTTGATAATCGTTTTCTTGATCAAAATGTCCTCCTTATGCAAATATACAAATAGCCATCTCACACACAACTCACAGTGCATAGAACCAGAGAAAGCCGGCCAACATATCGAGGCCGGAACTGGCCCCGAAGGCCAGGACAGCCCGCGCGCGTTGTTCCAACGTGTGAGGGTCTAGGGATGCGGAGTTTGGCCCTGCCAGCGCATCCAACAGCCGATGCCAGCGCTCGTCCACCTGCCCCTCGCGGGCGGCGCGCAGAAACGCCCGGCTGATGCGATTCGTGCGGGCACTGGCGGCCTCGAAGATCAAAGCGGGGATGTCAAAGTATGGAGCGTCCTTCACTAGTCGACTCGCGACCATCACGCCGGCCAGGAAATCATCCCCGGCGGGCGTGAGTCCCGGCCCCAGGCCGGCGATGGCAGCGACGGCCTCCTGAAAATCAGTCGTATCCTGGCGGGCGAGCGCCCGCTCCAGCGCCGCGATTTGGGGCATCGACTCGCCAAGGAGCAACGCGACAAAAGGCGACCGCGCCTCACACGCGCGGGCCGCCTCGCGCGCGAGGGCGCGCAGCGCCGACAAGCGCTCCTCGCGAAGGCGCAGCGTCCCCCAATCCGGGCATGGATTCCACAGCGCCGGGGATGCGCCAAAATCCAGGCGCCACCGTCCGAGATGCGCCACGTTCCCCGCCCAGCTCAGCGTCATCCCCCGCGCCTCGGACGCCTCGAAGGATGGCAGCGCCCCCACGACGATATGAAAGGGGCCGTTGCCCACCGCCGGCAGCGCCAGCGCGATCACCTCGTCGCCGACGAGCAGATCCATCACGCGCCGAAACCTGCCCAACACACGAACGAGGGTCTCAGTGCGCGGCAACGCTTCCCACACCGGCCGGCTGACCGATCGCACAGGAATGTAAAAAACGTCAAACTGCCCGCGATTTGATCGGGGCAGCTTGGTAGCATCGTGACAGGGGAAAACCATCGCGGCAACATCATCCTTTTTTACGAGTGCGTTTGAAGTCGATGAGAAGGTTAACCTATGATGTTCCCAACCTTCTCTTGGCTCTAACGTACATGAGAATCCACAATCCTGAACCTTCATGCCCAAGATCAACGGTGATTTCTCCCCAATAGATTTTACCTCACGAGGTTGTGAGGCATATCTCTATCTCTGTTACATCCATAACGCCCAAGAATAAAAGGCGTCACCCGTTTATGAGGTAAGCTCGGTTGACGCCCGTGACTTCATCCCATCACGTTCCATCACGTTACTAAGAGGTATCTTTCATTGTAGTTAAAACTCTCGGCTTTGTCAAACATCGTAGCGTCTGATGGATGTGGGCGCTTGATCGTCGGGAAAGACGAACTTGCGCCGCCTGCGCCTGCGGATGAATCGCTCAAAGTTGAAGTTGGCTAAAGACCGACTGAAAACAGAAATCCACGTGGAAATCGAGTCAACTAAAGTTGACTTGCGCTTAGTAGCCGGGGATTTCAATCCTCGGCGCGGGGCGCGGGGGGATGCTTTCCGACAATCAGCCGTTGCTCCCAGCGTCTGAAATGAGGCGCTAGCGTTGATCAAAGCGATACAGGCCGGCATCTTTGGCGGCCTGCACGGCGGCCTGATACTCAGCCTCGGTGATGCGCCGATCCAACGAATCGCACGCCCACGCCTCGTAGGCCGGGCGATATTGCCGCATGATGTTGATATAGGTATCGGGCGAGATCTCGTCCGCCAGGAACTGCGCGATCTCGGCGGCGCCGGCCAGTTCATTCGGCAGCACCAAATGGCGCACCAGCAGGCCGCGACGCGCCACCCCGTTTTCGTCTAAGGTCAGATCGCCGACTTGACGATGCATCTCACGCACAGCGGCCTGATTGACCTCCGGATAGTCGGGCACGGCCGAGAAGCGGCGCCCCACGTCGGGATCGGCGTATTTCATATCTGGCATGTAGATATCGATCAGGCCATCCATCAAAGCTAAGGCCTGCGGCGCATCGTAGCCGCCGGTGTTATAGACGATGGGAATCTCCAGCCCCGCCTGGATCGCCCGCGCCAAGCCGGGGACGATGTGAGCGGCCACGTGGGTGGGCGAGACCAGGTTGATGTTGTGACAGCCCCGCTCCTGGAGATTCAGCATGATCGATGCCAGAGCGTCCGGCGGCGTCACCGAGCCGGTGACGCGCTGGCTGATGTCGTAATTCTGGCAGTAGATGCAATGCAGGTTACATCCCGCGAAGAAGATCGTGCCGGAGCCGCGCGATCCCCGCAGCGGATTCTCCTCCCCAAAATGCGGCCCGAAACTCGCCACGTAGACTTCGTCCTGGATGCGACATGGGCCGGCGCTCTCCGCGCGGTCGATGCCGCAATCGCGGCCGCAGAGATGGCAATCGTGGAGCGCGGCCTCCGCGGCAGCCACGCGCTCGCCGAGACGATCATCTTCCAACAAAGCTTTGTACATGGGAAACGGCGCATCAGATGTGGACATAGTTTTCCTCCATTAGCTCTATCGGCGTGACCTCTCCACCAAAATTGTACTCCGCAACGGAAGCTTGTGCAATCAAAACCACGCCCCTACCCGCTAACAAAAGTTCAATTGACGCCCTAGAGGGACAAGATTATAATGAAAGCAGGCCGTAAGGGACTGGGACCAGTGTTCAAGGAGGAGCATTATGTCAGAGAAGCTCAAGCTACCTGTGGGGATTTCATCGTTTGAAGTGCTGCGTGAGAACGGTTTTCTCTACGTGGATAAAACTGCTGCCATCTATCGAATGGTGGATGAGGGTCGCTATTACTTCATGGCGCGCCCGCGTCGCTTCGGCAAAACCCTACTGGTCTCCACACTGCGCTGCCTATTCGAGGGACGGCGCGAGTTATTCACGGGACTATGGATAGCCGAAAACACGGATTGGGCGTGGGAACCGCACCCCGTCGTGCTGTTGGATTTCAATCAGATCAGTCATGACACGCCAGCGATATTGAAAACCAGCCTGGAACGCGAACTCCAGTTGATGGCACAGCGCCACCAACTGGAGATAAAAGAACCCCTCCTCGAAGGGCAATTCAAAGCACTCCTACTAGGCCTTTCCGAACACACAGGACAATCCGTGGTGGTGCTGGTGGACGAATATGATAAACCAATCATCGATCACCTGGGACGCGGCCCGGACGCCTTGGAAATCGCGCGCGCCAATCGCGACGTGCTGCGGTACTTCTTCGGTGTACTCAAAGGCGGCGATGTGAGCCGCGTGTTGCGACTGGTCTTCCTGACCGGCATCTCGCGCTTTAGCAAGGTCTCGATTTTCTCAGAACTCAACAATCTCGAGGACTTGACGGTCAGCACCCGCTACGCTGACCTGCTGGGCTATACTCAGGATGAACTGGAACACGATTTTCAGCCACATTTGACCCAATTTGCCGAGGTACAGCAAATCAGCATTGAGAATGCCATAGAACAGTTGCAACACCAATACGATGGTTATCGCTTCTCGCCGGCCCCGGTTCGCGTGTACAATCCCTTCTCCACGCTGCGCGCCCTGCGAGAACTTCGCTTAGAAAACTACTGGTTCGAGACCGGCACGCCAGCCTTCCTGGTGAACCTACTCAAAGAGCGGCAATACCCCCTCCCGCAAATCGAGCAGTTGACCGCGCCCGAAACGATCTTTGGAACCTACGATCTGGACAATTTACAGCCCGAAGCCCTGCTATTCCAGACTGGCTATATCACCATCACAGACATAGAAGGCCGGCTGTATCACTTTGGCTATCCCAACCAGGAGGTCAAAACCGCCTTCTTGGAGACGCTTCTGTACACCTTCGCCGGGGAAAACAAGCGCCCGCTGAGCACTCACGTTGTGCGCCTGGCGGGCCACCTCCGGCGCGAGGATTTCGATGCGTTCTTCGAGACAATCCAGGCGATCTTCGCCAGCATCCCCTACACGCTCAACACCCAGCGCAATGAGGCCTATTTCCACACCCTCTTTTACCTGATGGTCTCCGCTTCCGGCGTGGAGGCGCGCAGCGAACTCCTCACCAGCCGGGGACGCATCGATCTGGCCGTGGAATTCTCGGAGGCGGTCTTCATCATGGAGTTCAAGTGTGGGCAGTCGCCCCACGTCGCGCTCCGGCAGATCGCAGAGCAAGGATACGCGGAGCGGTATCGAGGCAGCGGCAAGCGTCTCTGGGCCATGGGCCTCGAATTCGACACCGAGGAGCGCAATCTCGTTGCCTGGGATGTGGAAGCGCTAAATTGACCTCACAGCAGCACGATGCCGAGAACAAGCGCCAGCACCAGGCCAAGCGCCACGCCATCAGCGGCATGGAAGCGCAGTTCGATCATCGAAGAGCGCCCGGCTTCCCCGTGGGATGTTCCATAGCCGCGCGCTTCCATCGCGACGGCCAGATTTTCGGCGCGGCGCAAGCTGGTCAGGAAAAGCGGAATCAGCAACGGCAACGCTTGGCGCGTGCGCCGCAACAGCCCGCCCCGCCCCGTCCCCCAATCGGCGCCGCGCGCGGCCTGCGATTTGGCGATGCGCTCGGCCTCGCGCGCCAGCAGCGGCAGGAAGCGCAGCGTCACCTGCACCATCAGGATGAAATCGTGGACGGGCAGACCCAGCCGGGCCAGGGGCGCGAGCAACGCCGACAGTCCGCTCACAATTTCGGTGGTAGCGGTGCAGAACGAAAGCAGGCTGATGGTCAGCACCAGCGCCACAAAGCGCAACACCAGCAACGCCGCCTGCTCGATCCCCGCGCCGGTGAGGCGCACCGGCCCCCACGCGAACCAGGTCGCCGTCTCACCCTGGGGCGCCAAGAAGAGCTGCAAGAGCGCCAAGATGATGATAAAGGGCAGGGGCGGGCGCAATCCCTCCAGCGCGTAGGGCAACGGGATGCGCGCCAGGCGCAACGCAGTGAGCACCGCCGCGACCGCCAATCCCAGCCCCAGCAGGCCGGGCGCGAAGGTGATGGTCAACACCAACAGCGCGCCGCTGACCAGGCGCGTGCGCGGATCCAAGCGATGGATGATCGAGCCGGTGGGGAGATGCTGTCCAATCGTGACGAAGCGCTGAAACTCGAAGTTGCTCATTGCGCTACCACCATCTGCTCCAGGGCGCGCTTCAAAGCCGCGACGCGCACCATCCCCGCCGGAAGCGGCCAACCCCGCGCGCGCAAGCCCTCGACAAGCTGCGTGACCACCGGCGCATCCAGGCCCAACGCCCGCAGGCGCGATCCCTGCGCGAAGACCTCGGACACGCTGCCCGCCAGCTCCGTCGTCCCTTGATCGAGGACGGTGAGACGCTGCGTCAGCGCGGCTAAGTCCTCCATCTGATGCGAGGAAAGCGCCACGGTCATGCCCTCGGCCATCAGCGCGCGCAGATGGGCCAACACCTCACGGCGCGATCCCGGATCTAAGCCGGCGGTCGGCTCATCCAAGAGCAGTACGTGGGGTTGCAGCGCCAAGATCGAGGCCAGCGCGACCTTCCGGCGCTCCCCGCCGCTCAGCGTGAAGGTGAGGCGATCCTTGAAGGCCTCGAAGTCCAAGCCCACCAGCGACATCGCCCAGCGGACACGCTCGCGCAACGCCGGGCGATCCAATCCCGCCAAGCGGGGGCCGTAGGCGATCTCGTCGCCGACGTACTGCTCGAAGATCTGTACCTCCGGCATCTGGAAGGCCAATCCCACCCAGCGTCGCACCGCCTTCAGATCGACGTCATCGGCGTTGATGTCAAACGCGCCGACGCGCACTTTCCCCTCTTGGGGACGCAACAAACCGTTGAGGTGCTGCATCAGCGTGGATTTCCCCGCGCCGGTCGCGCCCAGAAGGCCGTGCGCCTCGCCCTCCCCCACCGTGAGCGAGATGTCGCGCAGCGCCCGCCGCGCTAACGGCGTGCCGCGCAGGTAAATGTGGCCCAGGTCGCGCACCTCAATCAGGGGATCGGACGGCGCTGGCGTTGCAGGCATCTCCAGCGCCTCTTCGGCCTCATTGCGATGCGGGAGCGCATCCACCGCCGTGATGAGATCCTCGACGGTGAGCACGCCTCTGGGCAAGGCGGGGAATGCCGCGCGCAGGCGCTGGGCCAGGTCGGCGGCGGGCGGCAGCGCCAAGCCCAGCGCTCGCAGTTGCTCTTCCTGGGCAAAGATCTGCTTCGGCGGCCCCGACATCGCCATCCGCCCTTGATCCAACACGATGACGCGCTCGGCATCCAGCGCCTCTTCCATAAAGTGGGTGATCGCGACGATGGTCAATCCCTCGCGATGGAGGCGACGCATCTGCTCGCGGACGGCGCGCCGGCCCGCCGGGTCCAACATCGCGGTGGCTTCGTCGAAGACGATGCAGCGGGGGCGCATCGCCAGGACGCCGGCCAGGGCCAACCGCTGCATCTGCCCCACCGAGAGCAAGTGCGGCGGGCGCTCGCGCTCCGCCCAGAGCGCCACGCTCTCCAGCGCCGCGCGCACCCGCGCGCGGATCTCCGCCGCCGGCAGGCCCAGGTTCTCCAAGCCAAAGGCGACATCCTGCTCGACCACCGTCGCCACAATCTGATCATCCGGGCGCTGGAAAACCATCCCAACGGCCCGGCGGATCTCGGGCCAGCGCGCCGGGTCGCGTGTATCATCCCCCGCGATGCGGACGTGACCCGCGTCCGGCGCGAGCAGCGCGTTGAGGTGGCGCGCCAGCGTCGATTTACCGGAGCCGTTCGCACCAATCAGCGCGACGTACTCGCCCGCTGCAATCTGGAGGGAGAGCTTGTGCAGCGCGGAAGGCCCATCAGCGCCAGCGCGTGGATAAGTGTAGGTGACATTGTCCAAAGTGATCAAAGGCGGTTGGGTGTTCATCCCTCCAAGTATAAAGGGAGTTGGGCAAGGGGCAAGGGGATGCTTGTTCGCGGGTGTAACGCTTGATCATCGGAAAAGGCAGCTCGCGCCGCCTGCGCCTGCGGATGAATCGCGGGCGCAGGCCGTTGGCTTACTACGAACTAAATTCCATCTGCTTCCATCTGCTCTATCTGCTGACTTGCTTCCATCTGCTCTATCTGCTGATATAATGAGACGTATGAACCAAAATGACAAAATATCTTTACCTACAA
>JBKHCQ010000038.1:0-14003 GCA_046541755.1 Anaerolineales bacterium
TTTTTCGAGGGGTTTCGTGTATCAGCCTCGAATTCATTCGCAGGCGAGCCAAGCGGCGAAAACTTGACAGACACTAGCCAATTCACAATTCGCAATTCTAAATTCATCATTCATCATTTCCCGAGGAGACAGTATGCCGACCACAATTCTAATTATCGACGACGAACCGCGCGTGTTACGCGCGTTTGCGCGCAATGTCCGAATGTTGGGTTACACGGTCATCACAGCGGACGGCGGGCGCGTCGGGCTGGAAATGTATCATCGGGAACAGCCAGAGGTCGTGATAACCGATCTGCGGATGCCGGAGATGACCGGCCTGGAGGTGCTCGCAGCGATCCGCGCGCACGACCCCGAAGCCAATGTCATCCTCACCTCCGGGCACGGGAATCAGGACGCCATCTTGGCGGCGGTGCGGGCCGGCGCGGCGGATTTTCTGCCCAAGCCGGTGGATCACGTGCTGCTGGAGAATGCTTTGCAGCGCGCCGAGGAGCGGGTGCGCCTCCAGCGGGAGCTGCGCGCCAGCCAGGCGGCGCTCCGCGAGCAGAACGCGCAACTCGAGGCGACGGTCGCGGCGCGCACGGCGGAGTTGGAGGAAACGTTGGAAAAATATCGCGTGCTTTTCGAGAGTTTCCCTTTGGGCATCACGGTTGCAGATAGCGCGGGGGAGATTTTGGAGATCAATCAGCAGTCGGAGCAGTTGTTGGGGCTACCGCAAGCAGAACACGCGACGCGGCACATCGCCGGCGAGGAATGGCGCATCATCCGCCCGGACGGTTCGCCGATGCCGGCGGAGGAGTACGCCAGCGTCCGGGCCTTGCAGGAGGGCCGCTTGATCCGCAATGTGGAAATGGGCATCGTCAAGCCGGACGCCGTCACCTGGATCAACGTGACCGCCGCGCCGCTTCAAGATGATCGCGTGGTCATCACCTACAACGACGTCACCGAGCGCCAGCGGGCGGAAATTGCGTTGCGGGAGAGCGAAGCCAAACTGCGCGCCCTGACCAATGCGACGGAGCAATCTTTTGTGCTGCTGGATCGCGATGGGGTGGTGCTGGCGTGCAACCGAGTGGCGCAGACCAATACCCAGGCTGTCTTTGGCGTAGCCATCCAGCCCGGCGATGCGATTGAGCGCTTCGTGCTAGATCGCGACCGCACTGAGTTCGCCGCCGATTTTGCCCGTGCCTTGAACGGGGACATCGTACATACGGAGAGGCCCTTCCCGCTGGCGGATGGAACGACGCGCTGGTTTGCTTTTACCTATCATCCGGTAGTCGAAGGGGAGCAGGTCGTAGGTGTAGGGTTCAACACCATCGACATCACCGAGCGCCAGCGAGCGGAAATTGCGTTGCGGGAGAGCGAATCCCGATTCAGGTCTCTCTTTGAAAACTCCCCGATAGCCTATCAATCCCTGAACGAGGCCGGTCAGTACATCGATGTCAACCCCCGGTTATGCGAACTACTCGGGTACTCTCGTGACGAGCTACTGGGGAAAGTGTTTGGTGAATTCTGGTCGGAACGCACCCAACACCGTTTTCCTGAAGCATTTGAAGGGTTCAAGTGCAGCGGCGCCGTCAGCGGTGAATTAGAACTGGTGCGTAAAGATGGCTCGCGCCTGACGGTGGTGCTGGAAGGCAAAACCCAACGCGATCATAACGGCGACTTTGTCAGAACGCACTGCATCCTCCACAACATCACCGCGCGCAAACAGATGGAAGACGCCCTTCGGGAGAGCGAAGCGCGCTATAAAAAAGCACAGCGCTTGGGCAACGTGGGAAATTGGGAATACAACGTGCAAACGACGCGCTTTTGGGGATCGGATGAGGCGAAGCGCATCTACGGCTTTGATCCCGCCGCCGAGGATTTCTCCGTGGATGAGGTTGAACGTTGCATCCCGGAGCGGGAGCGCGTGCATCAAGCACTGCTCGATTTAATCGCAGAGGATGCCGAGTATGATTTAGAATTCGAGATCCATCCCGGGAACTCCGATCAGACCAAAACCATCGTCTCGATAGCCGAGTTGGAACGCGACGCGGACGGCAACCCGCTGAAAGTCACCGGCGTCGTTCAGGACATCACCGACCGCAAGCAGGCGGAAGCCGCGCGGGAAGAGAGCCTATCGCGCTATGATGAACTTGTAAAAAGTATCCCCGTGGGCGTCTACGTCGCGTGGCTCCGGGCCGATGGCACTATGGAGTTCGGATACGTCAGCGACCGTTGGTGCGAGATTCATCAGGTGCAGCGTGAGGCCATGCTGGCGGATGCCTCGACCGTCAATAGCCTAGTCCATCCAGATGAACAAGCGGCTTTCTGGGCACGCAATCAGGAAGCCATCCGTACCCATCAGCCCTTCTTGTGGGAGGGACGGTTTATCGTTGGCGACGATATCCGCTGGCTGCGGATTGAATCCACCTGCACCGTGATGGACAACGGCGACACCCGCTGGTTCGGCGTGACGCAAGACATCACCACACGCAAGCAGATGGAAGAGGCGCTGCGCGAGAGCGAACGCCGCCACCGCGAGTTAGCGGCCAATATCCCCGGCGCGGTCTATCAGTTCCGCATTGGGCCGGATGACACGTTCTCTGTACCCTACATGAGCGCCGGCGGCGCCGAGGTTTTCGAGCGTCCCCTGGCGGACTTGATGAGCGACGTGCCCGTGTTTGACGACATCCATCCAGACGACCGCGAGGCTTTCTTAGAGTCGATTGACCATGCCACACAAACGATGCAGCGGTGGACGCACGAGTTCCGCACGATCACGCCGACCGGGAAGGCCAAATGGTTACGCGGCTCCTCCAATCCCCGGCGCTTGCCGGACGGCAGTCTGCTCTGGGATGGCGTGCTGCTAGACATCACCGAGCGCAAGCGCGCCGAGGAGGCCCTCCAACAACATAACCGCCGACTGGCGGAGCTGAACGCCATCGTCCGCAGCCTCGCCTCCACGCTGGCGCTGGAAGAGGTGTTGGCGCGCATCCTCCAAGCCATCCCCTACTTCTTCGACCAAGAGCTCACCGCGAGCATCCAACTCTTGGATGAGCAGGGCAATCTGCGCCATCGCGCCGCCTCGGATGATCCCCTGGCCGAAAAACAAGGGCCCATCCTCCATCCCGGCGAGGGCATCGCCGGGCGGGTGATTCAAGAGCGCCACCCGATCAATGTGCCGGATATGACCACCGATGCCCGCTATGTGTCCCGCCCCTTCCCGTCGTCCCATCGATCCTTGCTCATCGTGCCGCTCATCGCCCACGATCAAATCTTAGGGGCGCTCTCGCTCACCGCCGCGCCCGTGGGCGCCTTCGACGACCAAGATACGGAGCTGCTTCGCGGGCTGGCCGGCTACGCGGCCATCGCCGTCTACAACGCTCAGTTGTACGAACAAGCGCGGCGAGACGCCGAGACCAAGGCCCTGCTCCTGCACGAGGTCAATCACCGTGTCAAAAACAACTTGGATGGCATCTTGGGGATGCTCTACATCGAGCGCCGTCACGCCCCGCCGGAAACCCTGCCGGCCTACGGCCCCATCATCGAAGATCTGACGCAGCGCATCGCGGGCCTGGCCCAAGTCCACCAGATGCTCTCGGAGCAAGCATGGGCGCCCCTCAACCTCAGCCAGTTGGCCGAGACCATCATCCAGACCTCCCTCCAGAACGCTTTAGACGATGTGACCTTCACGTTAGATATTACCCCCACCGCCATCACCGTCGAACCGGCCCCGGCCCATCACCTGGCCCTCATCCTCAGCGAACTGGCCACCAACACGCTCAAATACGCCGTAGCCGGTCGCGACGCGGTGCACATCAAAGTACAAATTACCCAGAAGGATGGTACAATCATTCTAACCTATCGCAACGACGGTCCCGACTTCCCAGAAGATGTCCTCGACTTGGATCGCCACAGCGCCGGGCTGGACATCATCAAGCGGACGGTGCGCAAGAGCCTGCAAGGCAAAATCACGCTGCGCAACACGCCCCAAGGCGCGGAAACCGAAATCCGCTTCAAGGCGGACAGCAAAGCGAGAGGCATCGAAGAGAGGTAGGCTGAATACTGGATACTGGTTGCTGGACAAAGATTCATCATTCGCAATTCATCATTCGCAATTCCCAATTCATCATTCTAACAGGGGATCAAAATGCAAACCACAAGTCATCCATTCCCCAAGCGCGTCCTCATCGTCGAGGACGATTTCTTAGTCGGCGAAAAGCTAAGCGGGATATTGGAAGATTCCGGCTACCAGGTCGTCGGCGACACCGCCAGCGGCCGCCAAGCCGTCGAGATGACTGAGACGTTGCAGCCGGACGTCATCATGATGGACATCAACCTGCTGGAGATGGACGGCCTCGCGGCGGCCAAGACCATCACCGCCCGCTGCCCCACCCCCATCGTCGCCCTGACCGCGCACGAAAGCGCCGCTCTCGTCGCCCAGGCCAGCGAAGCGGGCATCGGCTACTATCTGATCAAGCCCGCCTCCCGCCGCGACGTCAGCCGCGCCATCGAAATCGCCGCCGCGCGCTTCGACGATCTGATGCAGATGCGCGAGTTGAACGCCGCCTTGCAGGAAGAAATCGTCGAGCGCCAGCGCGCCGAGAAGAGGCTCGCCAGCGAGCGCGCCTTTCTCCTGGGGATATTAGATAACATCGCAGAATCTATTATCATCTGCAATAAAGGAGGCCAAATCATCCGCTTCAACGAAGCGGCCCGCCGTTTGCACGGCCTGCCTGAGCAACCCATCCCGCCCGCCCAATGGGCCGCGTACTACGATTTATATCGGGCGGATGGCCATACGCTCCTGCCTACGGAAGAAATTCCACTCTTCCGCGCCCTCCAAGGCGAGCACGTCCAAGATGCTGAGATTGTAGTGGCGCCCAAACACAGCCGCCCCCGCTCACTGGTCTGTAATGGCCGGGCGCTGACCGATGAGACGGGGCAAAAGATCGGGGCCGTCATTGCTATGCACGACATCACCGCGCGCAAACGAACCGAGGAGGCCGTACGCCAAGAGCGCGAGCGCCTCGATAACATCCTCTCGGCGTTGGAAACCGGATTGACGTTGATCAACCCAGATATGACCATCGCTTGGACCAACCGCAAAATCGCCCAGATGTTCCCTCACACGCAGTCGGCGACGGGGCAACTTTGTCATCGCTTCTACGAGAATCAAGAGACGCCCTGCGAGGGTTGCGGGACCCAGATCGCCTTCCAGACCGGAGAAGTCCACGTCCACGAACGGAAAAATCCCCTCACCGGGCGCTGGTATACCATCATCGCGCAGCCCATCAAGGATGAGCAGGGCAACGTGATCAACGTCCTGGAAGGCATTACCGACATCACCGCGCGCAAACAATCGGAAGCCAAGCTCCAGGCCTACGCCGATCACCTGGAGGAGATGGTGGAGGAAAAAGTGCGCGCGCTGGAAGAGGAGCGCGCCAAGGCGATCCAACTGGATAAGATGGCCGCGCTGGGCGAGATGGCGACCGGCATAGCGCACGAGCTAAATCAGCCGCTCACCGCCATCACCTTCGAGGCCGATTTTCTCAAGACCTCCGCCGCGCAACTCCGCGCCTCGGCGCAGAGCATTGAGGAGATTGCCAAATCGTTGGGAGAGACGGGCGAGAACTTAGCGGGCGACGTGGAGCGTTGCCGGCGCATCGTCGATCACCTGCGCACCTTCGGACGGATGACGAAGGAGCCAGTCCAGTCCATCGACCTCAACCAACCCATCTCCAATAGCTTCATCTTAGCCGGCGCGCGGCTGCGCCACAGCAATGTGGATGTGCGGCTCGATTTAGCCGAGGATCTCCCTTCCATTCTGGCCGATCCCCACAAACTGGAGCAGGTCTTCCTCAACCTGATCAGCAACGCGGAGTACGCGATGGAGAAGCAAGCGGAGCAAGCGCCAACCCCCGACTATCAGAAAGTGCTGGAGATCACCACCGCCATCGCGGGCGAGCACGTCATCGCCCGCGTGCGCGATAACGGCTGCGGCATCCCGCCGGAGGAACAAAAGCGCCTTTTCGATCCCTTCTTCACCACCAAGCCCGCCGGTGAGGGCACCGGCCTCGGCCTCTCCATCAGCTACGGCATCGTCACCGACGTCGGCGGCGACATCGAGTGCGAAAGCGTCGTGGGCGAGGGTACGACCTTCACGCTGAGATTTCCTATAAGTTCGTAGTCAAACATATACTCGTTCGTAGTAAGGTACGAAGCGCAGCGGAGTACCGTCAAGACGCTCCCCTGGCCAGGACGCTACTCCACTCACTGCGTTCGTTACGTAGCTTACTACGAACAAAGGAACCTTTATGTACAACTACCGCAAAATGTCCCCCGAAGAGCGCCAACAAGTCCTCGAAGAACGTCGCGCGCGCGGTATGCCCCTCCATGCCCCGCCCCACTTTCGTGAGACGCCTGGCGAATACTTCATCACCGCCACCTGTTACGAACACCGTCACATCTTCCAAAGCCCCGACGACCTCTCGCTACTCGCGGATGAAACCCTGGACGCCTTCACTGAGGCCGAGATCCCCTACTCCGCCTGGGTCTTCCTTCCCAATCACTACCACATCATCATAGAGACGGAGGATCTTTACGCCGTGAGCGAGCTTCTCCGCCTCCTCCACAGCCGCGTAGCCACGACCATCAACGGACGACACCATCAGCGGGGACGCCAGGTCTGGTATCGCTTCAGCGACCGCTTGATTCGCAGCCCCCGACATCACTGGGCCACGATGAACTACATCCACTACAACCCCATCAAACACGGATATGTGGATCGCATGAGTTTATGGGCGTGGTCCAGCGTCCACGAGTACGCGGAAACCTATGGCAGAGAATGGTTAGCGGAGAAATGGCGCGCCTATCCCATTGATCGCTACGGCGAAAAATGGGATCGAGAATAACCCTTCCCGTTCGTAGTTAATTCGTTCGTAGTCAGGTACGAAGCGCAGCGGAGTGCCGTCAAGACGCTCCCCCGGCCATGGGGCCTTGGGGCCACAGGACTCCTGTTCGTAGTCAGGCACGCAACGAAGTGGCGTGCCGTCAAGACGCTACTCCACTCACTTCGTTCGTTACGTAGCTTACTACGAACAATTCCTCTAACATCCGCGCGACGCCATCCTCCTCATTCGAGGGCGCGATGCGCCACGCCAGCTCCTTCACCTCCGGGCGCGCGTTGCCCATCGCGACGGCGCGCGGGAGCGCGCGAAAGACCGGCAGGTCATTGAGGCTGTCGCCAAAGTAGACGATGCGTTCCGGCGGGATATCGCGGCGTTGCGCGAAGTGCACCAGCGCGACGTCCTTGCGCGCATCCGGGTGATTGACCTCGAGCCACGCGCGCGGCCCCGGCTGGTAGACCACGTAGGCGCGCTCATCGAAGGCCGCCGCGAGCGCGGGCTGGAGCCGCGCCGCGCGCTCAGCCGTCTCACAGACCGAGACCTGGGCCGGCGTCACCGCAAAGAGCGCGTCTATCCCATCCACAGGCTCGAACGGCTGATAATCGCGCTCGGCGAACAGCTTGGCGACCTCGCGCATCGCGGCACTCCCTTCCGTCGTCGGGAGATAGCGCGTGACGCCATCCGCGCCGTAGACCAGCGGGACGTAGCCCCGCGCAACGATGAAGCGCGCCGCCGCGCGCGCCGCCGCCGGATCGAGAAAGCTGCCGGCGTGGATCTCTTCCCCTTTCAGCAAGAAGATGCCATTGAGGCAAATCGCGGGGATCGGGCCAATCTGCACGACGTAACGCCGGGCGGGCCAGGGATTCAGCCCCGTCACCAGCACAATCTCCACATCCGCCGCCAACAACCTTCGCAGCACGCGCAGCGTCTCGCCGGAAAGTTCCCCCTGCGGGTTGGCGAGCGTGCCATCAATATCTAAAGCGATCAATTGAAAATCGGGCATATAATTATAACCTCCTGAATGAGTAAGATGCAACGCACTTAAACGAAGGCTAACCTAAAAGTGCGTTGCACCTCACAAGACCAAATGGTTATCAAACATTTACTCACGTGTCAGTCTACCGGAATCAATGGGGAGATCAAGCCAACAATCCATATCACGTAAAACCTTTTCCGGAAAGATCATACTTCTCATCTAATTTTGAAACACACCCTGGCGAGACATTGACCGAGTGCAATTTTCATGGTATAAATGGATGTGAAATGCTTGAGTTGGCCAGGTGATCGCGTGTCCTTATCTCTATGAGAAAGGCGCGAGGAAAGTCCGGACTCCCCAGGGTAGGATGCCGGGTAACACCCGGGCGGGGCGACCCGATGGACAGGGCCACAGAAACAGACCGCCGCCAGGGATGGCGACATCGCTGGCGGTAAGGGTGAAAAGGCGGTGTAAGAGACCACCGGCGGGCCGGGTAACCGGCTCGGCCAGGCAACCCCCATCCGGAGCAAAGCCAAGCAGGAGGGATGGCGCGACCCGCGCCGCATTTGGAACCTCCGGGTAGGCTGCGCGAGGCGTCGGGCAACCGACGTCCCAGATAGATGATCGCCGCGCCGATGTTCCCCATCGGCGAACAGAATCCGGCTTATCGGCCAACTCAAGCAGATATTTATATCAGCCCGGTAATGGAGAAAATTTTGAGGATGGAGAATCCAAGCCCAAACAAACGCAAACCGGCACTAGAGGCCCCCCACAATCAAGGCACTATTCTGTTAATCGATGATGACACAGGGTTACTCCGCCTGGTCGAGCTGTCATTGAAATCGCGGGGCTTTGATGTTATGACGGCGCACAATGGACAGCTTGGCTTGGAGAACTTCCGCATGCACTCCCCGGATCTGGTAATTTTGGATGTGATGATGCCGGGGATGGACGGACACGCCGTCTGTCAGAAGCTTCGCGAGCGCTCCTCCGTGCCAATTCTCTTCCTCACCGCCCAGGGCGACGTCGAACAGCGCGTCAACGGCCTGGCCCTAGGCGCAGATGACTACCTCGTCAAGCCCTTCAACGTCCAGGAGTTAGTGGCGCGCATCGAAGCCCTGTTGCGTCGCAGCCGCCTCACCAACCCTCAAAAAACCGGTGTGTTGCGCTTTGCAGATGGCTACCTCGTCATCAACCAGGAGACGCGCCAGGTCTTCATCGATGGCGACCCGCTCCACCTGACCCCCACGGAGTTGGATCTCCTGCTCTATTTGGCCCAACGGCCCGGCCGACCGCTTTCGGTGCAGATGATTTACAATTCCGTCTGGTCGTATGAAAGTGACGCCGATCCGAAAACTGTGCGCTGGTACATCTGGCGCCTGCGCAAGAAAATTGAGCCGAATAGCAAGAAACCACGCTTTATCATCACGGAACCCAGTTTGGGCTATCGATTCAGCCCGGTGTAGGCGCGGGAAATTCGAAGCAAATTGACCGGAAAAATCGCTGCGGGTGCTTCAGAGCGTCCTTAACCAAATTCAAGGCAGACGAAACTGGGGTTGATGGGTGTCGAATGACTTACCGAACAATCTCGCGCATCTCAGACTCCTTGGAACCGCTCCGTTTGCCCGCGCGCCAGCGACCTTGCCAAAGCGCTAGTCTGTGGTAAGATTGCTGAGTGTATCCGGACGGACTTTCCGTTCTTGGGTCGACAAGAGCAAATCCATGGGAAGTATATTAGGAGGTAATCCTGTCTTTATGAGAACCTACGAGTTGATGTTTATTTTAAGTTCCGAGTTGAACGAAGAAGAGACCAAGGCGATGGAAGAACGGATTCAAGGGTATCTTGAAAACGCCGAAGCCGAGGTCTTCGACTTCAAAGATGTTGGCTTGCGCCGTTTGGCCTACGAAATCAAGCATCAAAGGGAAGGACGCTATTACTTAGCGCACTTCAAGATGGATCCGCAACGCGTGAAGGAGTTTGAGCGAAACCTGCAACGGCCCGAAGCCGTCCTGCGCGAGCTGATCACGTGCGTCGAGACCGCCCCTGCATCCAAACAAGGGACGGAAGAGGCAGCCTCATAAGAGACTGCACACCAACTCATCGAAGAACTGGATCATACCAGGGCGAGGAACTATCTGTGGTGTTCTAGGAACGGCCTAAGCCAAAGGATTGATTTATGACCCGCGGACTCAACAAGGTGATGATCATCGGGCACTTAGGACGAGATCCAGAAATGCGATTTACGTCCAGCGGACGCGCAGTGGCAACTTTTAGCGTCGCGACGACGCGCGGCTGGAGCAACGATCGCGAGGGCGAGCCGCAACGGAAATGCACAGAATGGTTTCATGTTGTGACATGGGATGGTTTGGCCGAGTTGTGTAAACAGCGATTGCACAAGGGATCGCATGTCTACGTCGAGGGATATTTACAGACCCGCTGCTGGGAAAAATCAGATGGCCAGCGTCATTATCGCACGGAGCTGGTCGCGCAAGAGCTGATTTTCCTCAATGAGCAGTCGACATCTGTTCCCGCCGAGTCCGAGGCAGCCATGGAAGCATCTTATGAGGCATCTTAGGAACAAGCGGCAATAACGCAAATCCCCTCCCCCGCGAATGATTAACCGAATATTCAAATATTAAGCAGTAACTAAAAGAAGTGATCACAGAGAAGGAAGAAGGAGAAAAAGCGTGAGCTATAATAGAAGAAAGCGACGATATAATCAGCGACAGAAGTTTTGCAATTTTTGCGCAGATCACGTCGAGCATATTGATTACAAGGAAGTTGATAAGTTAAATCGCTACGTGACGGATCGCGGCAAGATTCGTCCCCGGCGACAAACGGGCACTTGCGCCAAGCACCAGCGCCAATTATCCCTGGCGATTAAGCGGGCGCGGCATATGGCGCTCCTACCCTTTGTAGCACCAATCGAAACCAGCTAATCAACACTGATTTAGAATATATCCTATCTGTTTAGTTACGTGAGTGGGTGTTCCCAGAACTTCAAAAAAAGCTCTCAGTTCCCGTCCCCGGGGATGTTTACAAGGCACCTTCGATCTGCTCAGACGCCCTCGGGGACGAGGGCTTGGGGCGGTGCTCATAAGACTAAACGGTTACAATATATCTATCAAGCCGGGCGTAGGGCGTATCGCCTTATGCCCGGCCCTTATGTGAGCTATCCGCAAGCTAGATAAGTTTATAAGTATCGTGGAGAGTGAAAATGACCAAGAAGCGAAAAAATAAAACGCGGCGCCAAATAGCCCGCGATCTTAAGGATCACCAAATAGAGCAGCTCATCACGTGGATCGCAATCGGCGTCGGCGCGGTCGTTGTGCTGGTGCTGGGCTACGGATTAGTGACGGAGTTGTTTGTGAAAGCTCGAAGGCCGGTCGCGCAGGTCAACGATGTCGAAATCGCGACCCAGGATTTCACAGCTCGCCAACGCTACGAGCGAACCCTCACCCAATTCGAGTTGTTGCAATACCAGAACTATCTTACTCAGATGGGGACGGGAGACGAGGAAACGCAGAGCTTCACCCAGCAATTGCAGATGCAGATCGACGATTTGGAGCAACAACTTTCGGCAGAGAACGCCCAAACCTTCTCTAAGGATGTGCTAGATCAAATGGTCGAGGAAGAATTGGTGCGCCAGGCGGCGGAGGAGAGAGGCTTGACGGTCAGCCCCGAGGAAATCGATCTCCAGGTGGAGCAGATGATGGGATACGATCGCCAAGCGGCGACCAATCCCCTCACGCCGACGGAGACGCTGACCGATACGGCCCCGCCGATGACCGCCGAGGAGTATCAAGAAACTTACGCCAACTTCAAATCCAACGTGCTCAAGGCCAACAACTACAGTGAGGCCCAATTCCGCGATATGATCCAGGCGATGATCTTGCGTGAGAGGCTCAGAGAGGCGATGAGCGCGGACATCGATCAAGAGACGGAACATATCGAGTCCACCCTCTTCATCGCCCAGAGTTTGGAAGCCGCGCAGCAATTACAGACGCGCCTCAACGAGGGCGGAGAAGATCCAGAGGCATTGATAGAAGAGCTGAACGCCGACGAGCAAAGTTCATCCTCCGGCTTCGGGATGCCGTGGCTGCCGCGCGGAGCGATGGCCAGTCAGTTTGGGCCGGAGGTCGAGGAGATCGCTTTCAGCACACCGGTGGGGCAAGCTTCCGAACCTTTCGAAGGTCCCGATGGCGAGAGCTACTACATCATCTACATCACGGGCAGCGAGAGGCGTCCCTTAGAGGGCCAATATCTCGATCAGGCCATCGGGGAGAAATATCAGTCCTGGCTGAACACGCAATTAGAGGAAAATGTAGAACTCCGCGAGTGGGAAAAGGCCGTCGTCACCGAATAACTGACATCCGCCCCTAAATAAGCAAACGAAAAGCTCCCGGCAAATTGCCGGGAGCTTTTTATTTTTTATTCGATGTAGGAGATCGTCGCGTTATGCAATTCGCCGCGTGCTGATCACGTTGGTGATCTGCTCGACGCGCTGCAAGACGCGCGATAAGGTCGCAAAATCCGGCACCGCCAGCGTCAGATACAGAGGGATGACATTATCTGGATTGCGCTTGCCGGTGCTCACCGCGTCCATATTGATGCCATAGCGCTTCAACACGCCAGAAATATCGTGGAGCAGGCCGGTGCGATCGTACACACTGACGCATACCTGCACGGGAAAGGTCTGCTGCTTGGCCGTGCCCCAATCCACCGCGATGAGTCGCTCCCGATCCTCGTCATCGGATTGGATGCGCAGGATGTTGGGGCAATCCAGGCGATGGATCGTGACGCCGCGTCCGCGCGTCACGTAGCCCACAATATCCTCACCCGGCAACGGCTTGCAGCACTTCGCGATTTGCGTCAGCAGCCCCCCGGCGCCTTGAACCGTGACATCCGTTGCGACCTCAGACAGCGGCGGGGGGGGCGGCCCGGTCTCCTCCAGCGTCTCGATCTCCTCTTCTCGTTGATGCCGGGCGTAATCCTCCAAGCGATTCACAAATTCTTCGCTGTTCACATCCCCAACCGCGATGGCTGTGAACAGATCATCGATATTCTGAAAGCGCTTGTGAAAAATCTCACCGATTTCCTCCATCGTATACGAGAGGTTCAATCGGCGGAGCAACTTATCCACCATCAAGCGACCGTGCGCGGCATTTTCCTCGCGGCTCTGCTGGCGGAACCAGCGTCGAATCTTCTGGCGGGCGCGGTTGGTCTTGACGAACCCCAGATCCTCATCTAACCAGTGGCGGCTTGGCCCCCCACTCCGATTGACGATGATCTTCACTTGGTCGCCGGTCTGTAACTCATAGTCCAGCGGCGTCCAGATCCCATTGACCCGCGCCCCGCGGCATTGATGCCCGACTTCGGTGTGGACATAGTAGGCGAAGTCAATCGGCGTCGCGCCCACGGGCAAATCGATGACCTTGCCCTGGGGCGTGAAGACGTAGACGCGCTCCTGGAAGACATCGAAGCGAATGGAATCGATGAAATCGCGCGCGTCGCCTTCGTCCTCGGTCAATTCCTGGACACTCTGACGCATCCGAGCCATCTGGTCCATCATCTTATCACTGAAGGATACGTGGCTCTCTTTGTAGCGCCAATGCGTCGCGACGCCGTACTCCGCAATGTAATGCATCCGCTCCGTGCGGATCTGAATCTCTAACGACTGCCCATCCTCGCCGATGACGGCGGTATGCAGACTCTGGTAACCATTGGGCTTGGGATTCGCAATGTAGTCATCAAATTCACCGGGGACGGGTTTCCACAATCTGTGCACGACGCCCAACACCCGATAACAGAGCGCGGACTCCTTGCGATTGCGCTCCTGCTCAGCAGCCCGCCGCTCCTCCACCGACGCTTCCTCCGCCGAGACACCTGGGGGCAGCTTCAGCGGAATGTCCGCATCGACCAACACCCGCATCCCCTCCACATCATAGATTTGGGCGAACGGCACGTGCTTGCGCTGCATCTTACGATAGATGCTGTAGAAATGCTTAGGGCGTCCCTTAATCGATACCGGGACGCCCTCCTCCGCCAACGCTTTTTCCAGGATGCGGATATGTGTTGCGACGCGATCGTGGCGCTCATCGCGGCGCGAGTTCATCAACTCAGAAAGTTGATTATAGAC
>JBKHCQ010000039.1:0-13855 GCA_046541755.1 Anaerolineales bacterium
ACCACTTCCGCAAAGCGATAGGTCCCGATCAACGGTTGGTAATCTTCATCCAAAACGAAGAGCGTCGTATAGGCGGTCCCCAAATCCACGCCCACGTGCACCGGGCCGTGATATCCATGGTTTCCATTGACGGAAGGCCGCCGCAGCGCCTCCTCGGCAGCGGTCAGGTATGCAGAGAGATCGGGATTCACATTCCCGCCTTCCAGAGTAATTCCAGATAGTAAACGGCGCTACTCAAACGATTGACCGCTTTGACCAAGGTAGGATGGGTCACGCGGTAGGTCGGCCCCGCAGCGAAGGCGTCGAGGGCGGTCAACTCCGCCTCGCGGGCCACGCTGCGCAGGTAGTTGAGCCACAGCAGCAGCGGCGGATCACCAGCGCCCGGCGCGATGTGCGGCACGCCCAACGCCTCTTCGGGATGATGGGTCGCCTTGTGCAACGCTTCCTCATCCACGTCCGCCAGGGTCAGCGGGGCGACGGGGCGCTCATTGTACTCGGCGCTCATAATCTCCCGGCAGTAGGCCGCGATGGTGTCCAGATGCCCGGCGATGTCCGGTCGTTCCGCCGCCCGCGCCTGCGCGCCGACGAGCAACACCAAGCCGTGCAGGGTATCCATCCGCCCCCGGAAGCGGATGCGCGGGATATTTTTCGGCGCGAAGTGCTCGGCGTCCAATTGGGTCAAGTGCTCCGGCTTGGATGTGACCGGCATGCCGCACGTGGTGCAGGTGGGCAGATCGCCTTCCCGTTGCACCGGGAATTCGGCGGCCTTGTCCCACGCGGGACGTTGCCCGTTAGCGGGCGTCGTCTGCGCGCCCTCGCTGTAGACGATTTCCAGTTGCCAATCTTTGATGAAGTCCTGGGCCGCCGGGGAAAAGCGCGTCCCCGGCGGCACGGTCAGCGTCGCTCCCAACTGAGGATGGCGGAAGAGATCACGCAGTTCGCTTTCGGTCATGATCGCCATAGCATCAACCGCCCCACTCCGCCGGGAAGGTAACATAGAAAAACTTAGTCCATTCGGGCGTCCCAAAGGTGATGCTGGTTCCCTTGGGGATATAGAGCACGTCCCCCGGGCGGCCGATCACCGTCCCCTGATCCGTCCCGATGTGCAACTCCCCTTCGATGATGTAATCGATCTCGTCATAATCCAGCGTCCACGGGAAGCTACCCTCGCGGAAGGACATCAATCCGCCGGCGATGGGCGAGCCATGTTCGGCGGATACCACATCCAGCAGGCGAATGTCCATCTCCGGCCGGCCCACATCAAAGGGGAAAGGCTCCAGCTTCAGCCCCCGCCCCAGAACGTGACGCACGGGGGTGACAGGGGCGGGGGTGTGACACTTTGCCACCATCGCCGTGACGATATCTCGCACCCGCGCTTCCAAATCATCCGCCGGCGATGCGAGCGGCGCCGAGGATGGGGACGTCGCTGCCGCCTCTGAGGAGGTCGACGGCGCGTCGCCCGTCGATGACGAAACCGCGCCATCGACTGCGTAACCAATCTCCACGCCCAACTCTCGCGCCGTATCGCGGGCCAAGGGAGTGATGATGTCGCCTTTCGCTATCGTCACTTGCGACGTTCCCTCGTCCTTGAGGCGGCGGATGTCGGACGCGGTAAGCAATCTTTTTTTCATCGTGCGGCTCCTTTCGGTGCGTCATCCCGCCAGCCCGGAGGGGCTTGCGGGACTGGTGAATGCCACACCGCCGATTATTCTTCTTCCGGCACGTTGGGGAGAATGAACTCCACATCGCCGTGGGGGCGCGGGATCACGTGGACGCTGACCAGCTCGCCAATCCGCTGCGCGGCCGCGGCGCCGGCATCGGTCGCAGCTTTGACCGCGCCGACATCCCCGCGCACCATCACGGTGACGTAGCCGCCGCCGATGGTCTCCTTGCCGATCAACTTCACATTCGCGGCCTTGACCATCGCATCGGCGGCCTCAATAGAGCCGACCAATCCTTTGGTCTCAATCATACCCAATGCAATCAACTGTACGTTAGCCATATTCGACTCCTTTTTCTGTGGTTGTGATTTTTGCGGTGGTGGAGGACTTTCCTCACCTGCATCGATTTCACTGATTTCATCAATTTCACTGACTTCGCTGACTTCTTCACCACCGGAAGGAACGGTCATTTCGCCGCCGACCTCCGACTCGATCTCCGACCATGGGAGTTGCTCCTCGGCTTCGGCGGACGTCTCTTCTGCTACCTCTTCTGCCTCTTCTGCCTGCGCCTGATGAGACGGCAGGTGACAATACTCTGAACCTTCTACAGCGCGATTACGACATCGGTCGCCGCTCTGGGTGATGGCCTTACACCGCCGTTCGCTCATGATCTTATCTCTCTAAATCCAATTGGGCCAACACGCGCCGGACAATTCCCTCAATATCGGCATCCTTGCTGAAAGCGGCGCTCTCCGGCGGGTGCTCCGCGACGTCAGGAGCAAGTGTGTAAGCTTCGGACGGTGGCGGGGTAAGCTCATAGGCCACCCGTTTAGTATTCATCAAGTGGGTGGCGGTGATGTTGTCGCTGGAGATGGCGCCGCCCAGGCCGCCGGGCGCTAACGTCATCGCCGGGACGACGCCAGTGCTCGCGCCAATGGCCCCCATCGTTCCCCACGAGTTGACGACGATACGAAACGCGGGTTTCTCTAGCCCAAAGGCCATGATGACCTCCTCATCCTTGGCGTGGATCACCTGGGAATGGCCATCGCCGCCGAATTTGAGCAGTTGGATGCTGCGCTCGCAACCGGCATGCCAGCCATCTTCGACGAAAAAGCCCAGGACGGTGGTCAATTTCTCGCGGCTGAGGGGATGTTCCTTCCCTACGCCATCGAGATCAACCATGAGAATCCGAGCTGAAGCGGGAACGGTAATCCCCGCCAGTTCCGCCAACTTCTGAGGCGTCTGGCCCACGCTGCGCGGGTTGATGCCGCCATCGGGGAAGAAGAGGGTCTTTTCGAGAGCAGCTTTCTGCTCGGCATTGACCCAGTAGGCCCCGTGCTTTTCCATCTCCGCGCGCAGTTGATCCGCGATGGGCTTATCCGCCACCACCGATTGCTCAGTAGCGCAGATAACGGAGCAGTCAAAGGCCTTGCTATTGACGATGTCAGCCGCGGCTTTCTTCACATCGGCGCTGCGGTCGACATAAACCGGCACGTTGCCCGGCCCGACGCCAATCGCCGGCTTACCGACGCTGTGCGCGGCTTTGACCATCCCCCCACCGCCCGTGGCCAGAATAAGCGATACGGCGTAATGACGCATCAGCTCCTGCGTCCCATCTAACGTGATGTGCTGCATACAACTCACTAATCCCGGCGGCATGCCGGCGGCCTCGCCCGCCTCGGCCATGACGCGCATCGCTTCGTAACTGCACTGCTTGGCCACGGGGTGCGGCGCGATGACGATGCCATTCCGGGCTTTGAGCGCGATGAGAATTTTGTAGATCGTCGTGGATGTGGGATTCGTCGAGGGGGTCAATCCCGCGATCACCCCCACGGGCCAGGCGATATCGATGACCTTACGGCGATCATCCCGCCCAATCACGCCAACCGTCTTAATATCCTTGAGGGATTCCCAAACTTGACGGCTGGCAAATTCATTCTTAAGGCGTTTGTGCAGCGAGACGCCGTAGCCGGTTTCCTCGTGAGCCATCTGTCCGAGCCGGGCGGATTCGGCAAAGGCGGCGTCCGCCATCGCCTGACAGACACGATCAACCGTGACCTGATCCGCCCACGCCCATTCACGTTGCGCTTCGCGACACGCGACCGCCAGCCGGCGCGCTTCCTGAATCGATTGCAGATCCAGATCAAATGCTTCTGGCATAGAACCTCCTTTTTCTTCTTCCTACCCGACTCTTTACCCGAACTGGGGAGTAGAAAGACACGCTCAAACAGGATGTGATAAAGAATCGGGTTTTTATCACATCTTGAAACTCTTGCATATCAGCCAAGAACTGACAGAGTAGCGTCCAGAAAGCCATCTTCTGGGAACACTTTATGCTGACGTTAAGGCCATTCCAAGAAAATCAAACTTCCAAAAACCGGGATTTTTCCGAGAAAAACGTATCAAGTTTGGAAGATTTTAATTTCTGGAATACCTAAGACCTGATCTCTCTACTTCCCGTTCGGGGTTTAGAACTTATGCGGATCGCGGGCCACATCGAGCACAGCGTCTTGGAAGGCCATACCGGCCGCGCGGCACGCGCTCTGGCTACCGGAGAGCAACGCGCCCGCGAAGTTGGTCTCCGACGGCGGCTTCCACCAGACGCGCATCGTGACATCCGCAGCCTTCAGCGCCGCATCGATGGCGAAGGTCGCCTCAATGGGGGGCGCGATGAGATAGGCCAACGGCGTCCCTTCAGGCACGCCCGCCTCTTTGCTCAAATAGCTGCCGGTGCGAGATAGAGTGTGGGGGAAGAAGACCAGCGAATTGTCTTCATTGGCCGAGTAGAACCAGGCCTGCTCCTTAGCATAAGCGATGCAGGCGTTGAGGCCCGCGCGAGCTTCTGCCGGATCAGGGCCGGCTAAAATGCCGATGATTTCGCCGGAGAGCGGACCGGAGGGATAGCCAGACCCGGCGTAGAAGCTCCGGGCGTAGACCACTTCCACCTCGGCCATCTTGGTGGCCTCGTCGAGCGCGACGTAGAGCGAATCATCAATGTCGCAGGTAATCAGCGCCAAACTGCGCTGATCGGGCCGAAGTCCCAACTCCTCCGCGTAATCAGGATGCACGTTGGGAATCAGCCGAGTCGCCAAAATATTTGGTTTAACAGGATCGAGAACGGCCATAGAGTTTCCTCCTCTAATTAGGCTCTTAAGATTTAACCGCGAAGCGCACATCATTCATACGCAGGCCTTAGAATACTGGATCCATCCGGGCGCGCCTTATAGTCTCTGCACCCTCGGCGGTTAAATGATATTTAGACTGCTTTAGGAATTGCCCTGCTTGGTTGCGGGTCACCCTTCGTCCGAAATTTTCTTCTTCAGCTCGATGCCGCTGGCTTGATATTTCAACGTCTTTTTGATCAACTCCACCACGTAGGCGCCCGCTTCCAGCGGGTTGGTGCCGCCATAATAGGTGATCATACAGACGACATCGCGCTCGGCGTCGGTCTTACCGGGGCCGGCTTTGTAGCCCATATAGGCGCTCAAGGCATCGGCCACCCCCAAGCCGGGACGTTCGCCCAATAGGATGACGACCATATCCGCGCCGACGATGTCGTTGACGTCGTTGATGACGCCCACGCGAGCGAACTCGATGAAGAAGGGCGTCCCGATGCTGATGTTGGCGCTTTTGAGGCCCTCTTCAATAACAGGGTAGATTTCCGGCACGTTGTTGTTGACGGCGGCAGCGCTCAGCCCATCGCCCACCACAATCTGCACCTGGGGATTCTTGACGCAGCGCTCGGCGATGACCTTTTTCGCCTCATCCGAGAGCTTGCGGCCCAGATCAGGCCGTAGCAGGTACTCATCCCGATCGGTGATTTTGGTGCGGACGGTAAAGAGGTCGAACTGCTCCTTGACCTCTTCCGACACCTCGCCGTAGATGGCGTCCTGAGTCACACCGTGGTCGGATTGAAAGAGTAGTAAGGTGCGCGTGCGCGGACGCGGTCCCGCACGGCCCACACCCAAGCGCGCCGGCGTGGTCGCGCAGAGGTTACGCAGACCTTCCATATCGTAAGGATCTTTCACCCCGATGGCCCGCCGCGCCTCCGGCAACGTCGGATCGGGCAGATCGATGACCAGATCACCCGACGACCCGGATTCTGTCGCAGGTTTGGAAGCAGGAACCTCGCCTTGTTGGCGCAATTCCTTGACCACTGCCTGTACAATAGCTTCGATATCCACTGTCACTTGATCCATAGTTAACTCCTTATCGCTGCAAGAAGAAAGAGGCGTCCCCAGCTTTCTCGGTTAACACACCATCTTCCATCAAACCGATCTTCTCCATCCACGCTTCAAATTCGGGCAAGGGACGCAAGCCCAAAAGCTGACGCAACGCGGCGGTATCGTGATAGCTGGTACATTGATAGCTTAACATGACGTCATCGCCCATGGGCACGCCCATAAAGTAGTTGCAACCGGCGGCGGTGAGTAGGACCGCTAAGTTCTCGATATCATTCTGGGTAGCGCGGGCGTGATTGGTGTAGCAAGCATCGCATCCCATAGAGATGCCGGTCAGCTTGCCCATGAAGTGGTCTTCCAAGCCCGCGCGGGTGATTTGAACGGTATCATAGAGATATTCCGGCCCGATGAAGCCCACAACGGTGTTGACTTGGAAAGGATTGTAGCGCTTGGCCATGCCATAGATGCGCGCCTCCATCGTCAGTTGGTCGGCGCCGTAGTGCGCATCGGCGGAGAGCGCGGTCCCCTGCCCGGTCTCGAAATACATATAGTTGGGGCCGGTGGAGACGCAGTACTTCTGCGCCATATCGTACGCCTCATCCATCAGCGACACGGTGACGCCGAAACCCTCGTTGGCCTTCTCCGATCCGGCCAGGCTCTGGAACATCAACCCCATCGGCGCGCCGCGTTTGAGCGCATCCATCTGGGTGGTGACGTGCGCCAGCACACAGTTTTGCGTGGGGATTTCCCACTTCTGGATGACGTCGTAAGTCATATCCAGCAGGCGCACGACGCTATCGGTCGAGTCGTCCATAGGGTTAATGCCGATGACGCTATCCCCGGAACCAAAGGCGAGGCCCTCGTAGATGGTGGCGCGGATGCCATCGACCGAGTCGGTGGGGTGATTGGGCTGGTTACGAGACGCTAAGGTGCCCGGTACTCCGATGGTGTTGTTGGCGTGAGCTGTGAAGCGGATCTTGCTGGCACCATACATCAGATCCATATTCGACATCAGTTTGGTCACCGCCGCGACCATCTCAGCGGTGAGGCCATTGCTCACCCGGCGGATCATCGCTGTAGTCGTCGTATCCGCCAAAATCCACTCCCGGAACTCGCCTACCGTCCAGCTCTTGATCTCGTTATAGATGGTCTCGTTGACGGCGTCCTGGATGACGCGCGTGACCTCATCCTCTTCATAAGGCACAACGGGATTTTCCCGCAGCACCTGCAACGGCACTTCGGCCAAGACGTGTTTAGCTGCCATCCGCTCGGCCACGGTCTCGGCGGCAATGCCGGCCTGCCGGTCGCCAGATTTTTCTTCATTGGCCCTGGCAAGCAATTCTTTAATGCTGCCAAATTTATAGGTTTCACCAAAAAGCTTAGTGCGTAGGAGCATGTAAGTCCTCCTTAAACGAAAGAAATCGAAAGAAACGAAAGGAAACGAAAGGAAACGAAAGGAAAGTTAGTTACGAATGGTAAAAGATAAGGGTCTTTACCGACACCGGCACCACCCGTCCTCCAAGGAGGGGTACCCCAATATCAATAAAATCTCCCTCGCCTAACCCGATCTGATCAATGATGATTAAGGGGAGATCGGGCCGCAGCGCGTGGATGCTCTGTCCCAAGGCTTGCGCGTAATCGCGTTCTAGCACCAAAATCAGCAGGGCATCGTGGTCACGGCCATTGCGCGCGTCCGCATACTGCACCACACCCTCAGCCACCGCCATCATCCCCGCGTGCGTCAATCGCGCGGGGAGATCAATTGCCAATGCCAATTTTCTCTGCGTCTCTTCCACATCCCACCGCTGCCCGGCGTAGTCTAAAGCTGCAGCCAACTGTTCCGGTTGTTGAAGTTCTTCAAGCGAGAGCTGCGGGCGAACCACAGGCAGGTTGCGCAGGGGGAGCCAATCGCGCGACACCCAGATTGTGCTGCCGCTCAGGGTGACGGTCTGACTTGAAGCCCCCATCACGGTCGCGCGCAGGGTCTCCGCCGGACGTTGCACGTTGCATTGGCGAATGCGGGGATGAAGGCGCAGAGACTGAGCGAAGAGCGGCCCAACATCGTCGTGGCGTAAGACATCGGCCAAGCCGTGGATTTCGAGGGGGTCGTAATAGTAAGTGCCCACGCCGCCAGAGAAAAAGATGACGGAGGATTGTTTGGCGTCTCGCAGGGGCGGTGTGAGCTGGATGCGCTGGCCCAACTCGCTGACCTCGCCGGCAATGAGGTCGGCGGTCAGATCGGCCATAGACTGACAGAACCGTTCCAGCGTCTCCAGCTCCACGCGCTTACCTTTCCTGAGTGGAAGATTGAGGTTTTCGACGATGATCCGCCCGGAGGGTGCGATGTGCCGCACAATGCCGGAGGTTTTCTCGATGACCAGTTGCCGCCCGCCCACGGCCAGCGCCGAGGAGGAGAGATGTTGCCCTCCCTGGAAGATCGCGGCGTTGGCGGTGCCGCCGCCGATATCCACATTGGTGACCTGGGCGTAGTGTTCCGCCGAATAGGCCGCCACGCCAGCCCCGCGCGCCGCGATTTGCGATTCGACGTTCGGGCCGGCGACGGTCACAACAAAGTCACCGGCCAACGGCGCGAGGGCTTCGAGAATCGCGTCGGCGTTATGAGCGCGAGCGATCTCGCCGGTGACGATGACCGCGCCGGTCTCGACCTCATCCGACGTGAAACCGGCGCGCTGATATTCCTCCCGCACGATACCCGTCAGCGCCGGCACATCCACCTCCTCCGGTGAGAGCAAGGGGGTGAAGGTGATCGGACTCTGATAAAGCACATCTTTCGCGTTGACCTGGAGGCGCGGCACCTGCCCCAGGCGCGCAACATCTTGCACCTGGAGCCGCGAGAAGACGATTTGCGTCGTCGTGGTGCCCACGTCGATGCCGACGCTGATCATTTCACGTCCGGTTACAGCCATAGATTTAGATTATCCGCGCTTAGGACTCTTCTACGTTGGGAAGAATGGATTCCACATCGCCATGAGGGCGCGGGATCACATGGACGCTGACCAATTCGCCGACCCGCTGCGCGGCGGCGGCGCCCGCATCGGTCGCGGCCTTGACGGCGCCTACATCGCCGCGTACCATCACGGTGACATAGCCGCCGCCGATGGTCTCTTTGCCGATGAGAACGACATTAGCAGCCTTGACCATAGCATCGGCGGCCTCAATTGAACCGACCAATCCTTTGGTCTCAATCATCCCAAGAGCGATCATCTGGATAGTCATAGTACAATCTCCTTAAAAAGATGTTGTTTGTGAACTCGAACAATGCGAATGCAACTACAGAAAGAAAGCGGCGAACACGCCTTGCGCGCAAGCAAGCCTTATTCCTGCAATTCCTCACTCAACGGCGGCTTAGGGACATCAACCGGCGCTGATGCATCTTCGGGGGCCGGCACCGGTTCGGATGAAGGAGCGATTAACATCGCTACAGCAACGGCGGTGATACCGGCCACCAGCTTGCCGACGACCATCGCGAAGATCAAGTCCGGCTCGACGCCGGCGGTGAATCCCAGGTGATCGCCAAAGGTGAAGGCGGCGCTCACAGCGAAGGCCGAGTTGAGCACCTTGCCGCGATTGTCCATATCCTTCATCAAGGCGAACATGGGGATGTTGTTAGCCAGGGTGGCAACCATACCGGCCGCCGCCACGTCGTTCATCCCCACCATCTTCCCCAACGACTTCAACGGTTTCTCGGCCACTTTAACGAACACTTTGACCATCGGGAACGCGCCGATCAACATGATAGCGATAGCCCCGACGATTTCGATGCCATCCCACACGGGCGCCATCCCCGGAATGATCACGATACCGGTCATCTCTTCCCAGACGATGGCGGCCAAGCCGATGGTGATCATAATCACTACGCCCCGGCCAAAGATCTCAAATCCGCGCGTCATCGTTTCGGGGAACCGCCATAGACCAAAGGCAATCAACGCGGCGACGATGACGACCGGCACGAGGTTCTGCAAAATGAAGCCGAGGTTCCAGCCGGCCACCAGGCCGCCCGCAATACAACCCAGCGGGATGGTAATGAAGCCGGCCAACATACCCATCGCCAACCACCCGCGATCCTCTTTCTCGATGATGCCCAAGGCCACGGGAATAGAAAAGACGATGGTCGGCCCCATCATCGCGCCGAGAATGATGCCGGCGAAAAGACCCGCTTGGGGATCAATGGCCAGCTCCAACGCCAGCGGATAACCACCCATATCATTGGCCAACAGGGTGGTGGCGAACATCGCCGGATCAGCGCCCAGGAATTGGTAGATGGGGGTGATCACCGCGCCCAACACTTTGGCCAACACCGGCGCTAAGGAGACCACGCCGACCATAGCCAAGGCGAGCGGCCCCATAGCATTGAACCCTTCCTCAAACTCCTCACCAAGACCGTATTTATTGCCCAGAATACGATCAATAGCACCTAACACCATGAAGATCATCATGATGAAGATGATGATTTCGTTAATGCTCAAGATAGACCTCCTCATTTGTATGGTTAAATACTTTATGGGAATGACAGACCTAACCACAAATCATACTACACGACATCTCCGGCTATCTCTCTTAACTATCGTTGCTTGCACCTCCTTTTTTAGCTTTGCGATTCAACCCTATTTCTACAAGACTTATTTCAAAAAGATCGAAGCGTCGCCAGCTCGTGATGTGAGCCGGCCATCGGCCATAATGCCCATCTTTTGCAGCCAGGCGTAGAAATCCGGCGCGGGCAATAGCCCCAGCAACTCTCGCAGCGTCGCGTCGTCGTGGAAGCCCGTGTCCTGGTAGCTGAGCATCACATCATCTCCCACCGGGACGCCCATAAAGTAATTAGCGCCCGCCATGGTCAATAACATCGTAGCAATCTCCTGATCGTTCTGATCCGCGTGGGTGTGATTGGTGTAGCAAGGCGCCATACCCATCGGCAGACCATGGAGCTTGCCCATAAAGTGATCTTCCAAAGAAGCGCGGATGATCTGCTTGCCATCGAAGATCGTCTCTGGGCCGATGAAGCCGGAGACATTGTTCACCATAAACGGCGCGAAGTGGCGCCCAAAGCCATAGGTGCGGGCCTCCAGCGTCATCTCGTCCACGCCGTGATCGCAATCCGCCGCCATCTCGGACCCTTGGCCGGTCTCAAAGTAGAGCAGATGAGGACCGGGCGCCGTGCCCAACTTGCGGATCAGGTCTTGGGCCTCATCCAACAGCGCCGCCGTGACCCCGAAGGATTTATTGGCGTCCTCCGTGCCCGCGATGCTCTGGAAGAGCACCGCCGCCGGCCCGCCCTCCCGCACGGCCTGCATCTGCGTCGTGATGTGCGAGAGAATGCAGTTCTGGGTGGGGATCTCCCATTTCTGGATGAAGTCGTGGCTATTTTGCATCAGGGATTTGGTCCCCTCCACGGTATCCTCCACCGGGTTGATGCCGATGATGGCGTCGCCGGAGCCGTAACTCAGCCCTTCCATGATCGCGGCCAGGATGCCCTGCCAGCTATCTGTGGGGTGATTAGGTTGCAGGCGAAAGGCCAGCGTCCCCTCTTGCCCGATTTCGGTGTAGGCGCAGGTGGTGACGCGGATTTTGCGCGCCCCGTAGACCAGATCCATGTTAGACATCAGTTTAGCCACGCCCGCGATCATCTCGGAATTCAAGCCCCGACTCACGCGGAGGATAGCGTCGCCCGTGGTGTTATGATCCAGAATCCACTCGCGCAACTCCCCCACCGTCCAATGCTTGATCTCATTGAAGATAGTCGTATTGACGTCATCTTCAATGACGCGGCTGACTTCGTCATCTTCGTAGGGGATCAACGGATAATTACGGATATCCTCCAGCGTCAGCTCGCTGAGCACATAGCGCGCCGCCACCCGCTCAGTCACGGTCTCGGCGGCAATCCCCAACAGTTCATCGCCGGATTTCTGCTCGTTGGCTTTAGCGAAAACTTCCTTCAGAGACCTGAATGTAAAAGTATGTCCAAACAGAGTAGCTCGCAATTTCATTTCTGCATATCCTTGTGTATTTACTTATAACCCAACGGGCCATTTGATGAAGATCAGAGCGGAAAAGACAATCGTTCCAAAGCAATCGAATAAAAATTGATCAAGAAAGCGCTCGAGCTTTCCAGGAAGATCCGTAAGAGAAGCTAGAAACGGCCAACATCATCTAGCAAAAGAAAAGCCGCGACAGAAATCAAAGATGGCAAGCGGAAAATTTCCACTTGCCATCGATCCTCTTCTAACTCTTGCGGAAGGTGACCTCATCCGCGACTTCAAGCGAATCTAGAATTCCAATAATCGCGGCGTCGACCGGATAATCAGCGGTCTTGTCGGTCTGTCGCGCCGCACTTCCTATCGCCACGAGCACCAACTCGCCTGTGCCGGCCCCTACCGTATCGGCAGCGACGAAAGGCTCACCACGCAACTCATCGGACGGGGTAGCTTCTTGGACAACTAATAATTTAAGGCCGCGTAACTTCTCATTCTTGATCGTAGATACCGCCGAACCGACGATTCGTGCAATTAGCATAATTCTCTTCCTCCAAGAAAGTGGCTAAGAAAAAAAACACAACGCGCCAAAATCACGCGCGTTGTGTTATCAAGACAGATAAACAAACTGTCCCGCAAAAGTGATGGGGAAATCCGTGGAAATTTGTGTGGCAGATAAGGGCTCCATATTGGTTTGTCGTCTCTAGGTGATGATAAACAACAGTGTTTAGTGAGGAAATAGCTATCTTTAAAGATGCCTAATGCTGAAGTTAGATGAGCCTTGGGGTTACTGAGGGTACAACGCCTTTATTATAAGGAATTTCCCAGTGGGTGTCAAGTACTTTTCCCTTTTGCGTGTCAAGCTGCAAACTAGAGATGTATTTTCAGAAAAACCTACTGATTTAAAAATTATCTCTGAAACACCCACTGTTTTTAGCGAGGTTTATGCCCTAAGCGATGATTATAAATATGAATCCGCCTCCGAGGATAGTTCTTCAGGCGTCTATCTGGCGGCGGACGGACAGTAATCGTTTAGTCTTGTGAGGTGCAACGCACTTTTCGGCTTTTCACTAGGCATATTCTGCATAAGGTGTGGCTCTCTCCTCAGTTCAAGTGCGTTGCACCTTGCTTTGCTTATAAAACTAAACTGACTCGACGGACATTTTTGTCATCGTGAGGGCAGTTTCTAAATGGGGACGCCCTAAAGTCGCGTCAGACGTTTAGCCTGGAAGTTCTGGACAACCTCGCGCACGGTCGCGCCGTTCAATACGTAGACGGGAACATCGGCGGATTGGATGAGGTTGAAGGCATTAGGCCCCAATCTGCGCGCCGCCACCGCCTCCGCGCCTCGATCCAAGACCAATTGCGCAGCCTGGACGCCAGCGCCGCCTCGCGCATCCTTCCCCGGGTTGGAGACAGCCTCAACTTCCAGGGTGTCCGAATCGACAAAGACGAAAGTCTCACAGCGCCCAAAAACAGGGCTGGTGGGGGCATCTAAATCGACGCCATTGGCGGGAATTACGATTTTCATGTTTTTATCCTCCTTGTATCAAGTGTAAGTTCTAGCTACCGCATACTTTTTCCAAGACCACTCTTAATCAGCAGATAGAGCAGATATAAGCAGATCAGATTTCGGTTCAGATCTAAAGTCTCACAAAGAAAATATAAAGAGGTGCAAAAAGAAGATATTTCCCTGCAGACCTTTGAGAAAATCGTCGGCGCCTCTGTATCAATTAGACTATCTGATGATCCATCTGATCCATCTGCTTAATCTGCTGAGATAGAGGCATAAAACTGTCCGGTAGGTAAGTGTAAGTTCATTTGGGATTTGGGATTTGACCTTTAGTATAGCATGGCTGCGGGAGAGTTACAATGATTTTTCGAGGATAAGACGGCAATTGGCCCACAGAGGATCGCGGGCCGGCCACTATGCTGATAGCAAACGAAAAGTCAACGCAGCCATCATAGGCATAGATATCTCAATCCAATATCTCAAGCACTTGCTTGGGGCCGTCTAACATCA
>JBKHCQ010000040.1:0-13830 GCA_046541755.1 Anaerolineales bacterium
GGAAATGGTTTTTGAACAGGGAAAAGCCCAAATGTACTCTCTGAACATTCCCTGGTGCAATGATTCCAGGGGACGAAAACAACCCAGAAAACTGTGAAGCCCAACCAGAAATGGTGGGGCGGTTTGACGTTCCTCTGTCATAATAAGAGTATCACTCACTTAACACGTATCATCCCCTGCCGCAAAACCGCCACGCGCGACCGTTTGTGATCCTCTGTCGCCAGTTTTGACCGCATTTTCGCTCGTTTCCGCGCGCCGACTGCCTACTGCGCCCCGGCCTGGGAATCATTGCGGGCTAAATCGCCAAATTGGCCCCGAAGACTCATCCCACCCACCACGGGATGGGCTACACCCCCACAACTTGGGCGTACCAGGTAATCTCCGCCCATATCTGCCGCCTTTGCTTTGAGAATCATTGCGGATGCCGCGGGTAAACGCGATTTTGCCTTTTTAGTAAAGTTATATACAATAGACGTAACTGAAAAAACTGAGGGCCTTCTGACTAACGTCCCCCATTTGGGTTATAAGCTTGTCTGGAATCCCCTTAGTTTGGTGATATAATAGGGAAGTATCGGTTTAATTTTGTGAGCGGAGATTTGCAGAACTCCAGAAAAGCACTCAGTCCCCGCCTAAAGACGAGAATTTAGAACTTTGCTCATAAGACCAAAGCGTTACATCAGAAGCATTGGGACAATGTACCCTCGAAGGTGTCTACTCCTTGTCTTGACAATGCTTCTTTCCCATGGTAACCTTTTTTTACATTTACATTCATAACCCCTGTTATAACAGTGACTTTCACTTGCAGGGTATCATTTCCATCATCATTGGAGGGCGGAAAGCATGGCAACAAGGTCTCGGAACGAGCGGATGGTCGAGCGATTGCGCGATCTCCAAGTCAGCAGTCCCGATGTAGAAGCAGCCGCTATTATCAGTGTGGATGGTTTACCTATCGCTTCATCACTTCCCCAAGGCGTGGAAGAAGATAGGGTCTCCGCTATGTCGGCTGCAATGCTCTCGCTAGGTGAGCGGATTGCCGGAGAGCTAGGCCGTGGAATGCTGGACGAAGTTTATGTCAGGGGTGAGAAGGGCTACGTTATCCTTCGTGCTGTCGGCGAGGAAGCGGTACTCACCGTCCTGGCTCGACAGCAAGCAAAGCTAGGGTTGCTCTTCCTAGATATGCGTCGAGCGGCTGAAGAACTTAGGTCGATTCTGTAGTGGCAAATAACAAGGAGGCTTACAGTGGCTAATCCCCCTGAACCCAGCGATCTATACTATCCTAATCGATTTGGTCTCATTCTATTTGACGCCCTGGAAGAAATTATGGGGCGTAACGGGCTGAATGCCATTCTCAACATGGCCGGCCTCTCGCAATTTATCGACAACCCTCCGCCGGACAATATGGACAAAGGGTTTGACTTTGCCTACATTTCGGTCTTGAATCAGGCTTTGGAAGAAATGTATGGCCCGCGAGGCGGTCGAGGATTGCAATTACGCCTGGGCCGGGTGCTCTTCGCCCAGGGTCTGGCGAACTTCGGTGGGCTGGTCGGCGCGAGCGACTTGGCATTCAAGGTACTACCGTTGCCGGCGAAGCTCAAGGCTGGATTGCCCGCCGTCGCTAAGGTCTTCGATTCCCTGAGCGATCAGAAATCCCTCGTCAAGGACCCCGGCGGCGATCACTTTGTCTACGTGATTGAGCGCTGCTCCATGTGTTGGGGACGCGAAGTCGAGCGCCCAGGCGGCTTCATCGCGGCCGGCATCATCGAAGAGTCGCTGCGCTGGCTGAGTGGCGGCCGCACCTTCCGCGTTGATCAGATGACGTGCATTGGCATGGGGCACGAGACTTGTGATTTCGCCGTTTATAAAGAACCCATTGGATAACAAGGTCGTGAGCGTGATGGCAGACGAGGGGGATATTCGTCATATCCTCATTGTGGAAGATGATCCGAATACATCGGATATGCTCTCCGCTTATTTCTCCTCTTTGGGGTATCAGGTCTCACACGCTGCTTGGGGCCAGGATGCGTTAAAGATCGCGACGGAGATGCTCCCCGATCTTATTGTGCTGGACATTCACCTCCCAGACATCGATGGCTACGAGGTCTGCTCGCGCCTGCGCTCCCAACGGCGCACCGAGCACACCCCTATCATCTTCTTGACTGAGCGCCGTGAGCGAATGGACCGTTTGACCGGGCTGGAGTTGGGGGCCGTGGACTATATCACCAAGCCTTTCGATGTCCAAGAGCTACGGTATCGGGTCAGCAATATCCTGCGACGCAACAACTTGGATATACTCCTGCATCCGGTCACCGGACTACCAACCTCGATGTTGGTTGAGGAGCAGATTGGGCGTGTGGCGCAAGATAACAACCTCGCCTTGATCGTCATCGATTTGCAGGGTATGCCGGCGTTCAGCAATTCCTATGGCTTTGTGACCCACGACGATGTACTGCGTGCAGTGGCGCTCATTATGCGCAACACAGCGTCTGAACTGCTCGATTTTGAACCCTTCGTAGGCCAATTAGACACTTATCAATTTGTCGTAGTTGTGACCTCGGATAAACAGGGGGAAGCGGTCCGGGACAAACTCGACCAGCGCTTGAGCGAAGCCGTCTCTTTCTTCTATCCCCATCGGGATTGGGAAAATGGCGCGCTCCGCGACGGCGAGCCGCTGCCGGTGGTCAACTTCGAGATTTCACGGCTCTCTGCCGATCAAATCCCCCGCGAGGGTGGGCTGGTCAAATTGCGTCAGGAACTGGCAGGGCAAAAACCGGTCTGAGGGATCATAAAAAGCTTTCAGGGCCTGGGGATATTTTCTCCAGGCCCTGTTTTGCTGTCTAGAATCTATGTTAGAACGTATTTGAAAATTCAAATCGGGAACCCTTGCGAAGGTCAACAAGAGATCTAGTCAACAGATTAACCAATCTGTTGTACATGACATGAACTTTTTCAGATCACCCGCGCAACCCTCGCGCGCAACCTTCGCAAGGTTAAGATAATTTTATTTTCAAATAACCTCTCAGGGGTGAGCTATGCGTAGACAGCGTAGGCATTGGCAGCATGATGTGATGTGGATGGCGGGATTACTCATCTTGCCGGTGCTCTTCTTCGCGCCGGTCGTCGTGGGCAACCGCACGCTGCTGCCCGCCGACATCCTCTACACCTTCGCGCCCTATCGCGCCGCCGCCGATACGCTGGGCGTCTCCGACGTCCAAAATCCGCTGCTGGCCGATCTAATCTTGCAGAATTACCCCTGGAAGCGCTTCTTGGTCACCGCTTTGCAGGAGCGCTCGCTGCCGCTGTGGGACCCGTATCTCTTCGCCGGCCACCCCTTCCTGGCGAATGGACAACATGCCGCGCTCTATCCTCTGACCTGGCTCTTTTTTATATTGCCGATCCCCCGCGCGTTTGGCGTCTTTATCGCGCTGCAATTGGGGATTGCCGGCCTCTCGATGTATATCTTGGCGCGCACGATAGGCGCCCGACATCACGGCGCCTTCCTGGCGGGTGTGACCTTCCAATTCAGCGGCTTTATGATCGCCTCCGCCGTCCATCCGATGATTGTTGCGGCGGCCTCGTGGCTGCCGTTGTTGCTGGCTGTGATCGATTGGACGGTCCGGCGCGAGCGCTTCCTCGCTCAGCCGCGCGCGATGTTGCCATGGGCGCTCTGCGGCGCGGTCGTGTTGGGCCTGCAGATCCTGGCCGGCCACGCTGAGATGACCTACTTCGTGCTGTTGGTCAGCGGCGCGTTCGGCGCGTGGCGATTGGGCTATCGCTTGTGGCGCTATCCCCGCGAGCAGTGGCGCGCCGAAGTTTTCCGCCCGGCCTTGCTGCTGATTTTGATGGTCAGTCTGGGCCTGACTCTGGGCGCGATCCAGTTGATCCCCCTCTACGAGGTCGCGCGGGGCAGCTTCCGCGAAGGCGCGGTCGCGCTCTCCGACGTGCTCGGCTGGGCCTATCCCAAGCGGCGCATAATCACCTTTTTAGCGCCGAACTTCTTCGGCAACCCCACGCACGATACGCTCTACAATTTTTTCACGGGACAATGGGTACCTGCCACAGTGAACGCTCACGGCGATCCCATCTCTTCCTTCGATTGGGGGATCAAGAATTATGTGGAGGGCGCGGCCTACGTGGGCATCCTCCCCCTGCTGTTAGCCGGGATCGCGATGCTGCGCCCATTTTTAGCAGCCCGCCAGCGCACCTGGCGCGGAGCGCTGGGCGCGTGGTTGCGCCATCCTTACGTCCCCTTCTTCACCCTGCTCGCGCTCTTCTCGCTGGGCTGCATCTACGGGACGCCGCTCTACGCCGTGATCTACGCCCTACCCTTCTTCGAGCAATCACATTCGCCGTTCCGCTGGGTCTTCCCCCTGACGGCGGCAGTGGCCGCGCTGGCCGGTCTGGGCGCGACGATGGTCGGCGAATTCCGCGAGACGCACGGCCCAGATGATGAGAAGGGGAGTTGCGCCCCCGCACCCCAGGGCCTGGGACGGTGGTGCTTCTTCGCCACGGCCCCCAATCTCATCAGCGCCATCGGCGTGGGAGCGATCTGGGCCGGCCTGGCGATGTGGGTCGGATTGTGGGGCGCGCGGCTGGCCTTCGCGTGGATCGAGCCGCTGATCGCGCGCGCGTTCTGGTCGTTGGCGCTCGCCTCGCGCGCCTTCCCCGATCACCGGGCGTGGTTCGCCTACCTCTTCCCCTGGCTCCAAACCGCGGGGATCTTCCTCCTCAGCGCCGGGATCGTCCTGCGGGTGTCGCGCTGTCCCATCTATTTGCCTCACGTACCGGGTCGCCGGGGGCGCGTCAGAGGACGCCCGATCTGGGAGTTGCTGGCCGCAATCGTGCTGGTGGTGGATCTCTTCCTCTTTGGCGCGGGCTTCAATCCCGCCGTCGATCCGGCGCTGCTGACCTACACGCCGCCCGTCGTCGAGTTCCTCGCGCAGGACGAGGGCGTTTGGCGCTTCTCGACCTTCGATCCGCACGGGCGGGGAACCTTTACGGCCAACGTGGGGATGTTCTACGATTTTCAGGACGCGCGCGGCTACGATAGCCTCTTCGCGGCGCAGTACGCGCGCTATATGAGCTGGATCGAGCCGCAGGGCCAGCTTCCCTACAATCGCATCGCGCCCTTTACCGAGTTCTCCAGCCTCGACAGCCCGTTGACGGATCTGCTCAATGTGAAGTACATCATCACCGAGGAAAAAATTCCGCTGCCGAAGTATGACCTGGTCTACGAGGATGCGGCGGTGCGCGTCTACGAGAACTTGGGCGTCGCGCCGCGCGCTTTCACGTTGCCCCAGGATGCGACGCTGCCGGTGGCGGATGTGGCTGCGGTCGCCGAGGCAGTACAGCGCTACGATCCGCGCTTCTACGCGATCATCGAGGAGGATGCAGCTGGCTGGAGCGGCCCGCAACCGCCCACGACCTCGCGCCCGCTCCATCCAGAGCCGGGGACACCGCGCGCGCAGCCGATCGCCCACTATGGGCGCAACGAGGTGCTCATCGAGGCGACAGTGGATGAGCCGGCGTGGCTGATCCTGGCCGATGCCTACTTCCCCGGCTGGAAGGTCTTCGTGCAGCCGGCGGGCGCCGAGGCGGAGACCGAGGCAGCGATGGCGCGGATCGCGGGAAACTTCCGGGGCGTGCGGTTAGACGAGGGCCGCACCACGGTGCGCTTCAAGTACACCCCCGATACGGTCAAAGTGGGCGGCTTTGTCTCGTTCTTGGGCGGAATGGTCGTGATCTTCCTGGCGGTAGTGTGGACGTGGCGCTTGATCTATCGGGATCGCGAGGAGCAGACCACGGCGCAGCGGCTCGCCAAGAACAGCCTCGCGCCCATTGCGCTCAATCTCTTCAATCGCCTGGTGGAGTTCGCCTTCGCCGCGTTGATGCTGCGGATTTTGGGGCCGGCCAACGCGGGCGATTATTATTATGCCATCAATACCTATATTTGGTTCGATATTATCACCAATTTTGGACTGAACACCTATCTCACCCGCGAGGTGGCGCGCCATCGCGAGCAGGCGCGGCGCTATTTGCTCAACACGACGGCGTTACGACTAGGATTGAGCCTGCTGGCCGTGCCCTTGCTGGCCGGGTTCATCGGCGGGCGGCAGACGCTGGTGGCCGCCCTGACCGCGCCCGCCTCAAGACAGGCGCTGGTGGCGTTGGGGTTGCTCTACGTCGGCCTGGTACCCACGTCCTTGGCGACGGGCCTCACGGCCCTTTTCTACGCCTTCGAGAAGGCCGAATATCCGGCGGTGATTACGACCGTCTCCACGCTGCTCAAAGTCGGGCTGGGAACTATCATCTTGTTGACGGGCTGGGGCATTGTAGGCTTAGCAGGAACGTCGATTGTGGTGAATGTGGTCACGCTGGCGCTCTTGGGGATTTTGGCCTGGCGCCAATTCCCGGAGCTGCGCGCCTCTGACCGGCACTTCCGCCCAGGCGCAAAATCGGAGCGGAAGTTGCGCCGCGAGATGGTGCGCGAATCGTGGCCGCTGATGGTCAATCACCTGCTGGCGACCCTGTTCTTCAAGGTGGATGTTTTTTTGATGGAGGCAATTTTGGGCAGCGCGGTGCTGGGATTGTACAGCGTCGGCTATAAATTCTTGGACGCGCTGAATATCATCCCCGCGATGTTCACCCTGGCGCTCTTCCCCGTGATCTCCCGGCACGCGCAGGAGGATCGCGCGCGCTTCGCGCGCTTCTATCGCTTAGGGAGCAAAATCCTGATCACCCTGGCCCTGCCCACGGCGGTGCTGACGACGGTCATCGCGCGGGAGATGGTGCTCGTCTTAGGCGGCCCGGAATATCTCCCCGGCGGGATGATCGCGCTGCAATGGATGGCGTGGTCGATGCCCATCGGCTGGCTCAACAGCCTGACCCAGTACGTGCTCATCGCACTCGACCGCCAACGGTATCTCACCCGCGCCTATCTCTTCGCCTTCGGCTTCACCTTGGTCGCCAACCTCTGGCTGATGCCGCGCTTCGGCTATCAGGCGTCGGCGGCGCTGCACATCACCTCGGAGCTGATGCTGCTCATCCCCTTTGTGTGGGGCGTGCGGCAGGAGTTGGGGCGCGTCGCTTGGCGGCAGATCGTGGGCAAACCGGCGCTGGCGACATTAGCTATGATCGCGGTGGGAGCGGCGCTGTGGCCCATCGGACGCGGGGCGGCCTTGATCGGAGCGGCGGCGACCTATGGCGTCGTCGCCTGGCGGCTGAACTTGCTTTCGGCGGAAGAACGCGCGCTGCTATCCCCAGCGTGGCGTCGGGAATAATCGGGGTATCCGTTGAGTTACGTGAGTGGATATTCCCAGAACTTCAAAAAAAGCTCTCAGTCCCTGTCCCCGAGGACATTTACAAAGCACCTTCGATCTGCCCAGACGCCCTCGGGGATGGGGGCTTGGAGCATTGCTCGTAAGACTCAACGGTTACTAATCGGGAATAAAATGTAGGTCAATATGGCATTCCGACCAGGCGGCTTACCAATCCGCCCTACGTCTAATTTGTAGAGGAGAACAAAATGGAAATCACACAACTTGAGCAGATGATTCGCTGGCTGGATGAAGAACGTAAACGGGACAAGAAAGAGATTTTGGCGCTCCAGGAGCGACTGGAACAGCAGTCGCAGGTCATAGAATCGCAGTCGGTGGAGATCGAGAGCCTGCATCAGGACATGGTAGCGTTGCGCACGGAACTGCGGCGCACCGAGGATTATCCTGAGATGATCGAGAAGACGCGGCGCGATCTCAGCGGCTCAATGGAGGACATCAAGGGCAAAATCCGCCGCCGACAGGTGGAGAGCGAGAAGATGCGCCAGGTGGAGATGGAGACGCTCAGCGAGCAGATCGGGGAGTTGGAACGCAAGATCCGCCCGATGCTGCGCTACGATGAGGCATTGCAGGCGCGCGAGACGGGCGAACAGCGGCTCCAAGCGCAGATTCAACAGTTCTCCAACGAGCTTTCGGATCTGACGAAGCGGACTGAGGATCGTTTACAGCCGATGGTCTATCTGGAAGAGCAACGGCGCGCGGACGCCCGGCGCATCGCGGCGCTGGAGGGCGAGTTAAACTCTCTGCGCAAAACGGATGAGGAATTGGCGGCAAAATTCACGCGCTTAGAGGATCGCATCCGCAAGCTGCCGGGCCGCGTCGAGGAGGCGATCAACATCGCCAAGTCGTATGATCCCAAAATCGAGGAGTTGCGGGTGGCCGATTTCCAACGCGAGCAGCGGATGAAGCAGTACGCAGAGCAGGCCGATCAGGTCAACGCCGAGGTCGAGCGCCTGGTGGCGCAGACCCAGAAGTACGCCCTACTCTACAACCAGAACAAGCAGGCGTTGGAGGGATTGGATGCGTTCCAGGTGCGCTTGGAGAAGCGCCAGAACGAGATTTCGGAGATGCAGCGCCTGACGGAGGAGCGGCTCAAGCGGCAGTGGGAGGAGTGGCAGACGACCTTCGCGCGCGATTGGCAGAAGCGACAGGTCGTCACGGAGGATCGTTGGCGCCGGCAGGACTTATCCAATCAGAGCTTCAAGGAGCACTTCGCCGGCTTGGATGAGCAGGTCGAGCTTTACTACCGCGAGATCGTCTCATTGTGGGAGGAGATGCGCGCGGCGGCGGATCGCTGGAGCAATTCGCTGCTCGAGGCGACGACGGCTAATCAAGAGGTGCCGACGGAGCAACTGCGCGATCTGCGACGCTTTGCAGAGGAGAAACACAAGGAGTTGTTGTAGGGAGTTGTTGTAGGTTTTCTGGAGATTGGAGGTGGAAATTGGAGGTTAGATTTCAACCTCCAATCTTACGTCTGCAGGCGGGGATGGCCCTCCGCTTCGAGCTGCATAATGCTCTGACTGAGCAACCAGGTCATAGCAAGGCCTATGCAGCCGACGCCGCTGATGATGAAGATCACCGGGACGCCGTAGGCATCGGCCAGCGGCCCGCCGAGCGCTAATCCCACCGGCGCCATCAGCGAAAGCGAGCTGAGCAGCAGATTGAAGACGCGCCCTTGCAGATCCGGCGGGACGTGAATCTGGAAGATAGCCATGACTGAACCGCGCACCAACGGCAACATCATTGCGCTCAGGAAGACCGCGATGATCGCCAGCCAGAAGGCATCAGCGGATACCAAACCGAAGGTCAACGATCCCAAGCCCAGGCCAATCAGGCCCAGAACGGCGGTTGCCGTCCGCCGTTTGAATCCCCCCCAAACGCCAAGCAGGAAGCCGCCCGCGACAAATCCAAAACCGTAGGCGGAATTCATCCATCCCAACTCCACCACATCGCCCCCAAAGTGCTCAGTAACCATCAACGGCAGCAGGGAAACGGCGGGCGCCACGAAGAACCACAATCCACCCAGCACCATAAACATAAAGGTCAGCCCCTGCCAGTGCCACACGAATCGGAACCCGGTGAGCATCTCTTGCCAGAGGGTGCTATCTTCCTGATGATCATAACTGGTAGGCGGTTGCGGAATGCGGAGGAAGAACAAAGGGACAATGGCCATCAATGCAGTGATGAGATCGATGGCGAGTACGCCCTGCATATTGAGGATTGCCACCAGCAGAGCGCCCAATGGCGGCGCGACGATGTTGACGATGCCATGCACTGTATCGTTGAGGCCGGCGACGCGCGCCAATTGATCCTTGGGCACCAGCAGCGAGGTCGAAGCGCGCATCGCCGGCGTCTGAAAGACATCTCCAATAGCGCGCAGGAAAAGCACCACGTAGACGTGCCATACTCGCACACTTCCCAGCCAGAAGAGGTAAGCCAGGACGCCAGAGAAAAACGCGATCATCGCATCGGAGATGATCATCACCCGGCGGCGATTCCAGCGATCCACCAGCGCGCCCGTGAACGGCGCCAGCCCGATCATCGGCAATGAGGAGATGAGCGTAGCGCTCGTCAGCACCGTTGCCGAGCCGGTCTCCTCCGTGAGCCACCAGATGAGGGCAAACCGCACCAGAGAGCTGCCCACCAGCGAAAAGGCTTGCCCGCCCCAGATGGTGAAAAAGCGCACCCGCCAATCGCGGCGTTTTGTCATTTAGAAACACACTCCTTGGGATTCTCTTGCAAGTTATATCGCCACGCGCCGCCGACCATCGCGCGTTGAACTTGAGTTTCCAGCAGCGCCTCCGGCGGGAGCGCGAAGATGTCGCGATCTAGAACCATCAAATCGGCGTGATAGCCGGGTCGCAGCCGGCCCAGGCGGTTTTCCATTTGGACGGCGTAGGCCGATCCCCAGGTGTAAGCGTGCAGCGCCTCTTCTAAGGTCAACGCTTGCTCTGGATACCAGCCTTCGGGGCCGGGCGAGCCATCTTCCGCGCGGCGCGTGACGGCGGCATAGAGGCCCGCGAAGGGATCGAAGATCTCGATGGGCGCGTCGGAGCCGAAGGCCAAGATCGTCCCCTCATCCAAGAGCGAGCGCCAGGCATAGGCGTGGGCGCTGCGCGCGCCCCAGTAGCGGTCGGCCATCCGCCAATCGTGCGCGGCGTGGATGGGCTGCATCGCGGCGACGATGCCCATCCGGGCCAGGCGCGGCTGATCCGCCGGCGCGATGAGCTGCACGTGCTCGATGCGGTGGCGCAGCTCGGGGGCGAGCGGCGCGACCTCCTCCAGCACGTCCAGCACGATGCGATTGGTGCGATCCCCGATGGCATGGATGGCCATCGCGATGTGCGCATCGACGGCGCGGCGGGCCAGATCGCGAAGCTGCTCTCGCGTCAGGGTGAGCACGCCGGTGTTCTCCGGCTCGCCCTCGTAGGGTTCGAAGAGCGCGGCGGTGCGCGCGCCCAGCGCGCCATCGGCGAAGAGCTTGAGGCCGCCGAAGCGCAGCCAGTCATCGCCGAAGCCGGAGCGCAGGCCGGCCCCCAGAACGGCGTCGAAACTCTCCTGGCGCACGTACTTCGTCACCCGCACGTCCAAGCGGCCCTGCTGGCGCAGCGCCTGGAAGGCCTCGAAGGCCGGCTCGCCGTCCACGTCGTGAATCCCCGTGATGCCGGAGGCCAGGAGATGCGTCTGCGCTTCCGCCATCGCATCGCACAGCGTAGCCAGCGGCAGATCGGGGACCGCCTGCGAAATCAGCGGGACGGCGTTCTCGAAGAACATCCCGTTGAGGCGACCGCGCGCGTCGCGTCCGAGCTTGCCATCTGCCGCCGGATCGGGCGTCTCGTCGGTGATGCCGGCTGCGCGGAGCGCGGCGCTGTTCGCGACCAGGGCGTGGCCGCTCTTGGCCGTGAGCGCCACCGGATGCGCCGGCGCCACGCGATCCAACTCCTCGCGGGTGGGGAAACTGTCATCCGCCCAGATATTCTGATCCCACCCCCGGCCCGTGATCCACTCGCCGGGCGGGAGTTCGGCGGCGCGGGCGGCGACTTCGGCGAGGAGCGCGGCGCGGGAGAGGCCGCGCAGTTGAAGCTGGCGGAGGCTCCGCGCGTACCACATCAGGTGGATGTGCGAATCGATCAGGCCGGGGATGATCAGCGCGCCGTTCAGATCCTCTGTGTCTTTTTCTTCGACGCCCGGCGCATCCTGCCAGGCCAAGGCGTCGGCATCCAGCCCGGCGATTTTGCCATCGACGATGGCTAAGCTTTCCGCCCACGGATGGTCGACATCCCCGGTGTAAATTTTGGCATTGTGTAAGATGTGAATATCTGGTTTTGTCATATATCATCACCTTCTGTTTTTGTTTTACCTTCCGGGAAGCTACAAGCGCGTCTTTTCAAGCTAATATTGCTTGATTAAGTCTATTCTCTTAGAATGCAGACCGTTCATAGCTTCCCGGAAGGCATGGATATCATACTATTGCGCACCGAGCAACTCGGCGACCCAGGCGATGCCGTAGTAGCCGCTCCACGCGGCGACCATCGCCTTGATCGTCTTGCCGGACCACGTCGCCAGCATAAAACGCCACAGGGGATAGCCGGACGCGCCGCCGGCCATCGCGGCCAGATCGAAGAATGGGACGGGGAAGAGGGAGAGCACAAAGATGGTCAGATCTCCATTCTGTTGCATCCAGCGATCTAACTGTTGATAAAGTTTGGTCTGATCGGCGACATCCTCCAGCGCGTAGCCGGCCATGTAGCCCGTGATCTCGCCGATGCCATCGCCGAAGCCCGCGCTCAATCCGGCCAGCCAGGGGTTGAGGACGGCGCCCATCGTGAAGGTGAAGGCCAGGTGTGGGATGGGGAGCACGATGGTGGAGCTGCCGATGACGGCCATCAGGAAGACGCCCAGATAGCCCAGCCTGCGGAAGCGCTCGACCTGGAGTTTGTCGCGGTTGAGGGCGACGGTGAGCATCAGCGCGCCTAAAAAGACAAAGATGGCGACTTTAACAGCGATTTGACGCCAATTCGTCTCTTGCTTCTGCGGGGAATCGGTCATGCGTGCGGCGCCCCAAGGCGCAGTACCTTAGCTTTAGCTTCGGGGCGAGCGCATTCACCGGTAACGTTACAGCTATCGATGACCAGGTCGGCGTGATTTAACACAGCGCCGTAATCAACGTCGTGGTGCCCGGTCACGATGACGACGACATCCGCCGCCGCGATCTCCTCCGGCGTGAGTTCGACGTTCTGTAGGGTCAGCGACTCTGTATGGAAGACGTTGCCGCCGACGGGGAATGCGGGCACGAAGGGGTCGTGATAGCGCACGTCCGCGCCCCGGTCGATCAGCAGCTCGATGACGCGGCGGGCGGGCGAGTTGCGCGCGTCGCCAATATCCGGCTTGAAGGCGACGCCTAGGACGAGTGTCCGCGCGCCCTGGAGGGGTTTCTGCTGCGCGCTGAGGCCGCTCGTCACCAGCTCGACGACGTGGTAGGGCATCGCCTCGTTGGTCTCGGCGGCCAGCTCGATGAAGCGCGTGTAGAAATCGTACTCGCGCGCTTTCCACAGCAGATAGTAGGGGTCGATGGGGATGCAGTGGCCGCCCACGCCCGGCCCCGGCGTGAAGGGCATAAAGCCGAAGGGTTTGCTCTTGGCCGCTTCGACCACCTCCCAGAAATCGATGTCCATCCGCTCGGAGAGGAGGGCCAGCTCGTTGACCAGGGCGATGTTGACGGCGCGGAAGGTGTTTTCCAGCAGCTTCGTCATCTCGGCGGCGGCGGGCGAGTGCACCTCGTGCACCGGCGCGCCCATCTGACGCAGCAGCGCCGCCGCGATGGTGGTGGCGTCCTCCGTCAGGCCACCGACGACCTTGGGCGTGTTGTAGGCGCTCCACTGTTTATTGCCGGGATCGATGCGCTCCGGCGAGAATGCCAGGTAGAAATCGGTATCGGCGCGCAGGCCGCTCTGCTCCTCCAGGATAGGCTGAACGATCTCGGTGGTGGTGCCGGGATAGGTGGTGGATTGGAGGACGATCAGTTGGTTGGGTTGCAGGCGCGGGGCGATGCCCTCGGTCGCTTGGATGATGTAGCTGAGATCGGGGGAGCGCTGGATGGTGTAGGGCGTGGGCACGCAGATGAAGACCGCGTCGCAGGTGCGGAGCACGTCGTAATCCGTGGTGGCGCGCAGGCTCCCGGCCTCGACGTGCGGGCGAAGCTCGTCATCGGTGATGTCCTCGATGTAGCTGCGCCCGGCGTTAATCGCCTCGACGCGCTCCGCGTTGATTTCCAGGCCGATGGTGGGGAATTCGGCCTTCGCTAAGGCCAGCGCCAAGGGCAGGCCCACGTAGCCCAGGCCGATCACGGCGACTTTGGCCGTGCGGTGGGTAATTTTTTCAGATAGAGATGAGTTATTCATTAGATTAAAACCTCCGGTTATAGCGATAAAAAGATATTCTCAGCGAACCCTTGCGAAGGTTAGGTGAGCGCTCTAAGAACTAAGTTGTCTCGCATTGG
>JBKHCQ010000041.1:0-13766 GCA_046541755.1 Anaerolineales bacterium
CCAACCGAAGCGCCAACCGAGCCGCCGAGCGCGCCCACCCCGACGCCGGCGGCCCTCTTACCTCAAAGCGGTGGGGATACGTCGCCCATCAACTGGCTCATCCTAGGCGGATGCGGGGCGCTCGGCGGCGCTCTGGGATATTGGCTTGTTCACAACTCCAAAGACGCAAAATCACAGGAGAGAGGGTAATCCTTTATTTTAATCACAAAGAAACTGACTGGAGGTTGCAAATGAAGACGCGAATTGGCTGGATAACCCTATCCATCATAATAGCAACCGGGATGTTAGGCGCGGCGCTCCTGATCCTGGCCCCGCCTCTGCGCGCGGAAGTGTCGCCCCAGGCCCCGCTCCGCCAGACGACCACCACGCCCACCTACATCATCAGCGATAGCGTGAGCGGCGGCGTGACTTACGAATGGATTGAGATCAGTGATTCAGGTGATCTAGTCCTCAATCCCCAAGATCATAATTTGCAGGGGGATAACGCAGGATCAGCCCCTCAGAATATCGGCTTCAACTTTCCCTTCTTCGATAACGTCTACGATAGCTTCCGCGTCAGCACCAACGGCTACATCTACTTTGACGGCACAGCCGGCGACGGGAACGCCGTCCCCAATCTCATCGATGGGGAATACGGCCCCACCTCCCCGCCGGAAAATTTCATCGCCCCCTTCGGTGCGGATCTCTTTATGCACCCCCAGGTCTCCCGCGTCTACGTCGAGCAGCAAAGCAATCCGCGCCGCACCGTCATCGAGTTTGTCGATATGCAATGGTGCTGTGGCCTGAACGATTCGCACACGTTTGAGATCATTCTTTATCCTGATGGCCGCATCCTCACGCAATATCGCCAAATTCGCTACCTCTCCAATCGCAACAACTACGTCGTCGCCGGACTCGAAAACGCCGCCGGCGATGACGGCGCGGCTTATTACGTGGATTTCTTCGGCGAGAATACGGCGCTGGATAACCGGTTAGCCGTGCTCTACGACCCCGGCGACTCGATTTTCGGGCGCGTGATCCTCAATCCGCCCGCCCGACCCTGGTGGGGAGATCCCGGCGAACGGGGACAATTCGAGACGGAACTCATCAATATGACCGGCATCACGGACTACTTCGAGTTGACCTACACCCTGCGCGTCAGCTCCAGCGTCGTCCCCACGCCCACACTCTGGCCTATTGATGTGCCGCCCTACGTCAACCAAAGCGAGGAGACAGGACATCTTCCAGAACCGATTTCCAATCTCAGTGGTACCGCCATTCCCATCTCCGTGACGATCCCCATAACCGCCGCCTGGTCTGATCTGGCGACGATCTATCTGACCGCGACCGCGCATACCTCGCCCACCATCACCAACACCGTCGCGATCACCTACGGCGTCGCCCAGCGCGATCTCTCCGTGAGAAAACACCTCATCCCCGACGAACCGCCCGCGCCGGGCGGCTACTTTCGCTACCGGATCACCGCCGCCAACAACGGTTACGAAAATAGCGGGCGCGGCGCGCCCGCCCACGACGTGCAGGTGACCGACACGCTGCCGCTCTCCGTCACCTTGGTGGACGTCCATCCGGGCGGCGAGGTCGTCACCGGCACGGCCATCGACGGCGCGACGATGCTGACCTGGACCGTGAACGGCGGCGCGCTCGGCATGGGTACCGAGGAACTCTACGTGGACGTCTTCGTGCCCCACGACGTGCCCACCGGGACCGAGATTCTCAACACCGCCGCGATCACGCCGTTGGGCAGCATCGAGCGCGGCCCATTCGACAACAATCTCGTCACCCATACGACCGTCATCACCGAGCCGCGCCTCGCGTACGGGATCGACAAAGAAGGCCCCGGCAACATCGGCCCCGGCGAGACCCTCGCGTACACCATCCGCCTCTTCAACGCCGGCAACGTCCCGATCACCAACACCGTGATCACCGACACGCTGCCGGACGATGTCATCTTCGAGAGCACCACCGTTCCCGATGAACTCAATTGGACCCGGCCCACCAGCAACACCGTCGTCTACACACTGGCGACGCTGCGCAACGGCGCGTGGAACGCCATAGAGTTCAACTTGACCATTAGCGTGCCGCTGACGACGCCCCTGGGGACGCTGCTGACCAACACCATCGCGGTGACGACGACCGCGCCGCTGACGCGCTTCGCCGAGGCCAGCGGCGACGAGGACACCGTGGCGACCCTCGTCGTCGACACCCGCCCCGATGTGTGGGTGGAGAAGCAGGCCGCCGAGACCTCGGAGGGTATCATCGTCGATCCAGAACCCGGCGGCGATTACACCTTCTGGATCAACTACGGCAACGCTGGGCGCGGCCCGGCCCACGGCGTCGTCCTGACCGACACCCTGCCATCCGCTTACGTCACGCTATTGGATGCTGGGCCGGCGCGCGGCAGCCCCTCGCCGACCCACACCGACAATCTCGTGATCTGGGATATTGGCACGCTGCCGTCTGGATTCGACGGCTGGACGTCCGTGCGCGTCCTGATAGATGAGAACACCCCGCCGGGGACGCAACTCATCAACCGCGCGACCATCACCACGACCGGCGACAACGTCACCACCACCAACGATAGCGACGTCGTGACCGTCACGCTCCGGGCCGCCGATGTCACCGTCGCCAAGGCGGTCGCGCCCACGACGACGCTCCACGTGGGCGACGTCCTCACCTACACCGTGCGCGTCCGCAACACCGGCGAGATCTCAGCGACAGGCGTGCGCCTCACCGATACGCTGCCCGCCGGTCTGACCGACGTCGCGTGGCTCACCGACAGCTTGGATCTCGAGCTGATCCAAACAAGCGACCGGCTGCGCGTCTGGCGCTTAGATGGCGCCTTGGCCGCCGGGCGCACGGGCTGGCTGACGATCACGGGGCGCTTGGATCCGGCGCACACCTGGCCGGCGCGGCCCGTACTGCGCAATCAAGCGCATATCAGCACGCTCACCGGCGAACCGCCCACCCACGCCCCCAACCGCGACGAGGTGACCAGCACCGTCGCAGTAGCCTCGCCCTACATCCACAAGAGCGGCCCCACCTTAGCGCTGCCGGGCGAGTACCTCACCTACACCCTTGAATACGGTAATCCCGGCCTGCTCCCCGCCGAGGGCGTGCGCCTCACCGACACGCTGCCGGTCAGCACGAGCTATGTCACGCACGACGGGCCTATCACCTTCACCACCGGCTCCGATTGGGTCGCGTGGGAGATCGGCGCGCTCCCCAGTCAGACCACGGGCGTGACCTTCACCCTGGTTCTAAGCGTTTCGGCGGATGCGCAAGCGGGCATCTTCTTGGAAAATCGCGCGGAACTCGCCAGCACGTCCTACGATGGCGACCTTACGGACAACATCAGCCGCTGGCGGACGCCCGTCGGCTTCGATCTGAGCGGCGCGACCAAGCGCGTCAACGGCGCGAGCGGATTGCACGTCGGCGTCGATACGCCCGTGACCTACACCATCATCCTGCCGAACGCCGGCCCGTATGATGCGGATAACGTCCGCGTCCACGATCCCATCCCCACGCACACGGCCTACATCTCCAACTCGGCGCAGAGCACCGGCGGCGATATCGCTTACCTCCCCGCGACCGAGGCCATCACCTGGACGGGCGCGGTCTCCGGCAACCACACCGTGACGCTCACCTTCCAGGTCACCGTGGCGGATGCCGGGCCGCTGCCGCGCGGCACGGTCATCACCAACACCGCCGCCATCTCCGATGGCGTGCAGACCTTCTTCTGCAGCGCGCCGGTGACGATCACCGGCCCGAACCTCGAAGGCTCCACCAAATCCGTCAGCCACGCCCGGCCCAACCCCGGAGAGACGATCACCTACACCATCGTGCTGAGCAACAGCGGCGAGGCGACGGCCCAGGCGCGAATGGAGGATGATCTGCCGGCGCAGGTGACCTATCACGGCGACGGGCAGGCGACGAGTGGCGATCTGGGCACGAGCGACCCCATCACCTGGACGGGCGAGGTCACGCCCGGCGGGCGCGTGACGATCACGCTGCCGGTGGAGGTAGTCGCCAATCCGGGCGTCAGCTTCCAAAACACGGCCCACATCTACGATGGCACCGGCGTCCACCTGCAACGCAGCGTCGAGGTCAGCGTGACGCAGCCGATTTTGGATAATTCGCAGACGACCAAAAAGGCCAGCGCCGCCAGCGTCCTCACGGGCGAGCGGATTGCCTACACGGTGACCATTTACAATGACGGCTCCAGCGTCGCGACGTCAGCGATGATGACAGACGTCATCCAGGGCGGCGTCTACGCCGGCGGCGCCGAAGCCACGCTGGAGGGCAGCACGCTGCAATTGGGGAGCTTGATCACCACCACCGCCCCAACGATCACGTGGCAAGGGCCGCTCGGCCCAGGCCAAGGGGTCGTGATTCGCATCCCGGTAACGATCACCGCCGCGCCCGGCAGCGACGTGACCAACGTCGCCCAGATCTACGACGGCGTCGCCACGCACTTCACGCGCACGACCGCCGTTCACGTCATCGCCGAGCCGAACTTGGCCGCCTCCACCAAGCGCGTGGATCGCGCAGAAGCCCGCGCGGGCGAGACGCTGACCTACACCTTGACGGTCAGCAACAGCGGCGAGTTACCCACGCCCTTCGCCGTCACCGACACGCTAGATGTCAACACCGCCTTCAGCGCCGTCCTCGGCGCGCCGCTGGGTGATTATGGCCACGCCAACGGCGTCTTCACCTGGACGGGCGTGATAGACGGCGAGAGCGAGGCGCAGTTGGCCTTCCAGGCGCAGATTAGCGCGACCGCGACCGGCATAGTGACCAATACGGCTCACATCGGCGGCGCGGGCGTCGTCTACACCCGCGCGGTCGCCACCACGCTGTTGAGCGCGCCGCTGCTGACCGCGACCAAGTCCGTGCAGCCAGTCGGCCCCATTCTCGCGGGCGACTACCTCACCTATACCATCGTGATGCAGAACCTGGGCGATCTCCCCGCTAACACCATCCTCACCGACACGCTGCCGCCGGAGAGCGTATATGTGAACCAAAGTGCGGAGATCACGCCCGCCGGGTACGCGCCCCCGATCTACGACGATCCGCACATCACCTGGGACGACAACATTCCCGCCCACACCACCGTCACCTTGACCTTCCAGGTGCGGGTGCAGCCGGATACCATCTCCAACACCATCGTCGCCAACGAGGCGCTGCTCCAAGAGACGAGCGAGCCGGGCGCGCCCTTCACCGTCGCGGCGACGAACACCGTCGTCGCGCCCGCGCTGCGCGCCGCGAAGATGGCCGCGCCGCGGGGCGAGGTCGTGGTCGGCGAGCGACTAACCTACACCGTCGTGATGCGCAATGTCGGCAGCGCCCCGGCCCACGTCGAACTCAGCGACCCCATCCCCACGCACACGACTTACGTGACGAACAGCGCCGCCGTGCCGGGCTACGCGCCGCCCAGCTACGACGCGGGCGCGGATACGCTCGCCTGGGCGGATAGCCTCGCAGTGGGCGAGATTGCCACGTTGACCTACCAGGTCGATGTGACACCGGGCGCGCCGGCGGGCGCCGTGATCACCAACGCGGCCACGATCCAGGAGCTGAGCTACCCGGACGATCCCGCTATCTTCACGGAGATCGCGACCCACACCCTGCGCGCGCCCACGCTCCTGGCGACCAAGACCTCGACGCCGACCGGCTACGTCGGCTTCGGCGAGACAATCACCTACACCCTCGCGCTGCGCAATCCGGCGGATGGCATTGCCAGCGTCGAACTCCGCGATCCCATTCCCACGCACACGACCTACGTTTCCGACAGTGTCGCGATAGCGCCGGCTGGCTACCCGCTCCCCGCCTACGCTGCGGACGAGATCACGTGGCAGGGCGAGATCGGGCCGCGCGCGGCGGTGACGTTGACCTTCGCCGTAACGGTCAATCAGGATCAGGAGGCGCCCGCGACGATCACCAACACCGCGCAGATCCACGAACTCAGCGGCGCGACGCTAACCGACATCACAGCGACCAATCGCATCGGCGTCGCGATTTTAGATACGGCGAAACGCGCCACCCCCGCCGGCGACATCCTGCCGGGCATGCGCCTGACCTACACCATCCCGATTCGCAACATCGGCAGCGCCCCGACGACTGTCCAACTTCGCGACGCCATCCCCACGCACACGACCTACGTGCTCGACAGCCTCGCGTTCGCGCCCGCCGGATACGCGCCGCCGACCTACACCAACGGTATAATTACCTGGCGAGGAACGCTCAGCATCGCGCGCGCCGTGACGCTCACCTTCGCCGTGGATGTCGCGCCGGACGCGCCCGCTGGCGTCGTGATCCGCAACATCGCCGAGGTGACGACGCCCGCCGAGAGCCGCTATCCCGCCGCCAACACCACCGTGCGCGCGCCGGAGGTCACCGCGCAGAAGCGCGCGACGCCCGCCGATACCATCGCGCCCGGCGATCCGATCACCTACACCCTTACGCTCACCAACACCTCGGCGGGGATCGCCAGTCTCGTCATCACCGATACAATCCCGCTGCACACGACCTACACCTTCGGCGATGGCGACTATAACGCGAGCGCCAACCAGATGACGTGGCAGCGGGAGATCGAGCCTTATAGCAACGCAACGCTGCACATCGGCGTCATCGTCACCGACACCGTCGCGGCGGGCACCGTCATCACCAACACCGCCCAGATCCAACAACGGAGCCAACCCTCGGCCATTCTGGAGGTTCACGCGACGCACACCGTCCAAATCCCCGGATATGAGATCTACTTACCCTTGATTATGCGGCAGTAGCATTCGCGCCCAAAAAAAAACGCGCCAGAGAGCTTTTTTCCGCGTTGTGCGGGCTACAAAAGGCTCTCTGGCGCCGACTTTGAACGTATGCCAATCGTATCCAAAACAATTACAAACGTAGGGCGGAATGCCATTCCGCCCTACGCCATCTAAGGAGTCCCAATGAAGAATTTCGCCGTGCTCCAGCTCTCCGGCTGCGCGGGCTGCGAGGTATCCCTGCTCAACGCCGATGCGTGGGTGGATCAATATCAGTTGATGTATATGCCGCTGGTCACCTCCGTCCACGATGTGCCGGAGGTGGATCTGCTGCTGGTCAGCGGCGGCGTCCGCACCGACGAGGATCTCTACAAGCTGCGCCACGCCGTCCAGCGCGCGGGGGAGGTCGTCGCCGTCGGGACGTGCGCCATCTCCGGCGGCGTCGCCAACTTAGGGAATCGCGACGAGGTGCGCGAACTGTTCCTGGCCCAGGCCCATCGCCATCATGTTCCGCGCCTGTTGCCCAAATCCCATCCCATCGATACGTTCGTGGAGGTGGATCGCTATCTGCCCGGCTGCCCACCAATGCCCCATCTCTTTATGATGATCCTCACCGGGGAGACGGACAAGAAATTGGCCCGCACCGTCTGTCAGGATTGCGGGCGGAAGAAGCTGCGCGATATGCGACCCGAACATCTGGTGGGATTCCAGACCGGCACGGTCGATCCCGACATTTGCCTGATCAATCAGGGGTATCTCTGCATCGGCTCCTCGACGCGCGGCGGATGCGGAGCGCCGTGCACGCGCGCGGGCAATCCGTGCGTGGGCTGTCGCGGCCCGTCGGACACCTTTATCGAAAAGGAATCGGCGGTGTGGATGAAGAGCATCGCCCGCGTTTTTCACGGGATGACAGACATCCCAGAAGAAGAGATCCAAGCCGGGCTGCGCTCCCCACAGTTAGCGCTTTTCCTATTTCAATTTTCAGATTATGCCAGTAGAGAGGGTGAAGAACAAACCGTTCGCCCGAAAGAGAAGGTGCTGTAATGACCCGCTTAATTTTCCCCCTAAGTCGCATCGAAGGCCACGCCCGCGTCGCGATTGAGGTGCAGGAGGGCGAGGTGCTCTCCGCCCAGTTCCAGGCCACCGAGTTGCGCGGCTTCGAATATCTGGTGCAGGACGCGCCCGCCGATCAGATGCCCGTGGTCACCCCGCGCATCTGCGGCGTCTGCTCCACGGCGCACCACGTCGCCTCCGTCAAGGCGCTGGAGGACGCCTACGAGATCACCCCGCCGCCGCTGGCGCTCAAGATCCGCGAGCTGCTGATGCTGGGCCAACTGCTCCAGAACCAGGCCACCTCGCTCTTTATTTTCACGATGCCGGATCGATTGGGCATCTCCAGCATCTTCCAACTGGCCAGCGACGCGGCCACCACCGACAAGAGTGAGCAACATCTCACCGAGGTGGCGACGCGCGCGTTGCAGGTGCGGCAAGCGGGCACCCATCTCATCTCGACCGCCGGCGGGCAGTTCATCCATCCCGTCAAGGCCGTGGTCGGCGGCGTGACGAGCGGCATCACATCCCAACAAGCGGACGAGATGCGGGCGGAGTTGGAAGCGGCGCTGCCCATCGCCTGCGAGCTTTTCGACTACTACTGGGAGATCTCTATCACGATGGGCGAACGCCTGGGCACCTGGGGCGACGACGCGCCGGCCTGCTATCTCTCCGCCATCGCCGGACGCCAGCCTGATTTTTCCTGTGGCCCTAGGGCCACATGGCCGAGGGATGGGAACCAACTGTACGTCCTCAGCAGCGGCGGCGACGCCTGCTCGATGTTCCCGGCGCGCGATTTCCGCAAGCACCTGACCTACGAGGCCACCGAGTACAGCTACGCGGGGCACACCAGCTTCGAGGGCGAGGCCATCCGCGCCAACAGCCTGGCGCGCATCAATGTGCTACACAAGATGGGCACGCCATGCGCCGATCGCTACTTAAAACGCTTCACCGCGGCCTTCGGGCAGCCGGCCCACGCCATCATGCTCTTCGATTTGGCGCGCGGCATCGAACTGGTCTACGCCATCGAGCGCGCCATCGAGATCCTCTCGGAGCCGCTGGACGAGGGCGATCCCGCCGTGCCCCACACGCCCCAGGATGGCGAGGGCTTCGGCCTGGTCGAGGCGCCGCGCGGGCCGCTCATCCACCACTACACCATCGAGAAAGGCCGGATCGCCCACGCCGAATTCATCATCCCCACGGTGCACAATATGCTGGCCATCGAGCGCGCCCTGCGCGTCGCGGCCAAGCGGTACATCGATGTGGAGCGGGTCAATATGGAGTTGGAGCGCGCGGTGGGCCGCGTCGTCCGCGCCTTCGATCCGTGCATCGCGTGCGCCACGCACTGAACCTCACCGCCGACGATAAGCCTCCCATATCGAGCGCGGCGGGAAGGTGATCGCATTTCTGGATGCAACAAGCCCCATCGGCGCGATGCCGATGGGGCTTGATTGCAAGACTTCGGAAGCCTCTACGCTTCTTCTTCCTCCTCAGCAGCAGACGAAGGCAAAAGATCCCCGCGTAGATCCTGGATCAGATACTCCAATCCCGACTGGAGGCGCTTGACGGCCTGCTTGCCCCTCTGATTGAAGAAGACTTGCCCCAACTCGCGGGCGGCCTTCCCCACGCCCTCGCTGCCGGAGCCTACGGAGAGGGCATGGGCGGTCTCCTGCACGACGCGCATAAATTCCAGTTGGGCCGTCAGTTCCCCGCGCAGCACCGGCGCTTCGCCCCGGCCCGGCACGATGTGACGCACATCCGTGCGCTCAGCCAGCGTCTCCAGACTCGCCATCCACGCCTCAAAGTCCGGCGTCAGGTGCATCAGCGGCGGCTCGGAGATGCTGACGGTATCCCCGGCGAAGAGCAGCTTGTGCTTCGGCGTAAAGAGTGTAATGCTGCCGGGCGCGGCGCCGGGCACAGCCTCAAAAACGAAGGGCGGATCGGGGCGATGGAATTTGAAGCGCCGACTGAAGGCAAATTTAGGCGGGTTAGGCTTCACATTGTCCAACAGATCCGCATCCTCTGGATAGCGATCCTCCGTGGCCTGGAGCAAATCGCGCCAGTCGCGATCCCCAAACTTGGCGACGGTGCGCAGCGCCGCCTCCGAGGCAATGACGGGGATGTTCCACAGCGCGGCGGCTACAATCCGCTCGATCTGCGCGTCGGTGATCACGACGTAGCGCACAGCGTCAACCGTGGCTTGCACCTGCTCCAACCAAGCCCGCGCGTGGCTGGGGCGCGGCGGGATGTCCACGACAATCGCGCCGTCCTCTAGGTCGATCAATCCCAGGTTATAGGGCGGATAATCCGATTCGATCAAGATGCCAGGAGCAATTTCTTCCATAACGTCACCTCCAAATGATAGGGGCCTCAGCGCGGCACTGATGTGCCGCCCCAGGCCAAGTGATTATGTGGGCAGCGCTTGATGCAGCGCCATCAAGATCGCGTCGGCGGGCGAGATGGGCGCGCCGCCCTGGGCCATCGCGGGCGCGCCGCCCCCGCGTCCGCCCAACGCCTCTAAGGCGTCGCGCAAAATTGCGACGGCGTCTACCGCGTCGAGATCATCGCTGCGGGCGCAGACTAAACGCACGCCCTTCTCCGTCGTGACGGCCAGCAGGGCCAGCGTGGCGGGATGCTCGCACAGGCGCGAAGCGGTGGCGCGCACTTGATCGAAGGGGCGGTCGTCCCAGTGCGCCACAATTTGGCGCATCCCCGCGCGCTCCGGCGCGGTATGCCACAACCGATCCGCCTCGCATGCCGCCAACGTGGCTTGGAGATCGCGCAGCGCGCTGTGCGCGGCCTTCGCCTCCGCCTGGATGCGCGCGACGGCTTCCGGCAACTCGTCCTCGGCGATGGAGAGGTCGGCGCTGACGTCCTGAACCAGCCGCAGCGCGCGCCGATAATCGAGCAACGCCCGCGCGCCACAGCGGAACGCGACGCGCATCCCGCCCTTGTAGCGCTCCAGGCCCGTGATCTTGATGAGGCCAATTTCGCCCGTGTGGCTGACGTGTGTCCCGCCGCAGGCCGAAGCGTCGTAGCCCTGGACCCAGATCACGCGGATGTCCCCCGCAACAGTGGGCGGCTTGCGCAACGGAATCTCCGCGATCTCATCCTGAGAGACGAATTGCACCGTCACAGGTCGATTCTCCCAGACGACGCGGTTCACCTCGTCCTCGACGCGGAAGGCGGCCTCCCACGTCAGGTTGGGGATCTCCAGATCGATGGTGCACGCCTCGCTGCCCAGGTGAAAGCCCACGGTCGGCGCGTCCCACACCTCGACGAACGCCGCCGAGAGGAGATGCTGGCCCGTGTGCTGCTGCATATGATCGAAGCGCCGCGCCCAATTGATCCGCCCCGTGACTTCTTCTTCATCTTGATCTTCATCTTGATCATGAGATACGGGCAACTTCCTCTCTAAGAGATGCCAAATCGCGCCGTCGTCATCCTCCCAGACATCCACGACCGGTATATTCTCCAGCGTGCCCGTGTCGTGAGGTTGGCCGCCGGAGGTGGGGTAGAAGGCGGTCTGGTTTAGGCGGATGGCCGGCCCGCGCTCGGTGACCCGCGCGGCTGTCACGCGCGCGCGGAACTCACGCAGGGACGCATCAGCATAGTACAAACGATGGCTCATTGTTCCTCCTCCGAGGATCCCAGTTCACTCTTGCTCTTGTCTAAATCGCGCGGGATGGTGAAATAGAAAGTCGATCCTTCGTCCACTGTGCTCTCCAAGCCGATTTTCCCCTGATGGGCCTCGACGGCCAACTTACAGAAGGCCAGGCCCAGGCCCGCGCCCTTCATATTGCCCGAATCCCCGCGCACGAACGGCTTGAAGATATGTTGGCGCTCCTCCGGGGGGATGCCGGGGCCGTTATCCGCGACGGCAAAGTGGAACTCGTCCGGCTCGGCCCGCACCGTCAACGTGATCGTCCCGCCGTTGGGCGTGTACTTGATCGCATTGGTCATTATGTTGAGCAACACGCGGCGGAGGATGTCCTGATCCGCCCACAGCGGCGGCAGATCCGACGGGATACTCTCTTCGATGGTGTGCCTGCGCCGCTCAGCGGAGGGTATAAGCGTCTCCAAAACCTCATCGATGAGGGGGCGGAGTTCGATCTCATCGATGGCAATCGTCTTTTCCTGCGATTGCAACCGCGCCATATCCAAAATATCGCTGATCAAGCGCTCCATCCGCCGACTGCTGCGCGTCGCGATGCCCAAGACCTGCTCAATCGGCACGGTGTCGTCCTGCTCGACCCACGCCGCGTGAAGCAATTCCAGGCTGTTCGTGATGCTCCCCAACGGATTGCGCAGGTCGTGCACAATCATATCGGCCAACTGCTGGCGCATCCGCTCCAGCGCCACGCGGTCGGTCACATCGTGGCCCAGCCACTGGTAGGCGCCTTTAGGGGGATAATGGGAGAGATAAGACATATTGACATCCAAAACGCGGTGCGGCTCCTCCCCTTCTGGGGTCGGCACGGTGAACTCCCACGTGACGACCTCGCCATCCTTAGCTTGCTCACGCATCTCACAAAAGCGCTGCGCCGCGATGTTCAATTCCGCCAGGCACGATGCGCCTTTATCCTCCTCGGAAAGCGGCAGTAGATCGCGCGCCGCCTGATTGATCTCCAACAGATTTCCCGCTGGATCTAAAATGATGATCGGATCCAAATTGAGATCGAAGAGCCGCTGATAGCGCTCCTCTGCCTGATGAACTTGCTCAAAGAGGCGCGCATTTTGGATCGCAGAGGCGGCTAAAGAGGCCAGCGCGGGCATCACCTCTTCCAACTCCGCCAGCGAGGTCTCCGGCAGGGGATTGATCAACTCCAGCACGGCCAAGGTCTGCTCGCCCACCTTGACGGGGACGGCGTAGATGGCATCGGTGTGAAAGCCGGTCTGTTGATCGACGCCGTTGAAATGGCGCTCATCCGACTTTGTCTTGGGAACCCACAGCGTCTTACCGTGCTCGGCGACCCAGCCGACGATGCCCGTCCCGGCCGGTAAGGTCATCCCCAGCACATCTTGAGCGCTCTTGCCGGAGGCGGCGCGGAAGACCAAGTATCCCTCCGGTTCGACCACAGCGACGGAGACCGCATCCGGCTGAAAATGCTGGTGCGTGAGCGCCATCAACCGCTGCAACACATCATCGGTGTTCAGCGTGGTGCTGAGCGTGCGCGCGGCATCGTAGAGAAAGAGTAATCGTTCGGTTAACTTAGGCTCAGTCAAACGTCACAACCTCCTTACCGTGCAACCGCTCCAGGATTTTGTCCGTGATGAGGGCCAGATGGCCGCTGTTGGCCACAAAATCCAAGCGATCCGCCGGCACAGTTAAGACCGGGCAGAGCGAAAACTTCTCCAACCAATCGTCATATAGCACATTGAGCTGCGCCAGATAATCCTCAGCAATCTGGCGCTCATAGGTCCGTCCCCGCCGCCGGATGCGATCCACCAACGTCGGCACCGACGCCTTGAGATAGATCACCAAGCTCGGCGGCGGGAGAATGGCCGTGACGGCGTGATAAAGCTCGGAGTAGGTGGTGTAGTCGCGCTCCGCCATCAACGCTTGCTGATAGAGGTTCCGCGCGAAGATCTCCGCATCCTCGTAGACCGTCCGATCCTGGATCACGGAATTGGGATGCTCCCACAGTTGGCGATGGTTCTTCAAGCGCCGCGCCAAAAAGAAGATCTGGGAATGGAAGCTCCATTTGCACATATCCTCGTAGAAATCGGCCAGATAGGGATTATCTCCCACACCTTCTAGATATGGCTCCCATCCCAAGCGCTGACTCAGCAGCGATGTTAGAGTGGATTTTCCCACGCCGATATTGCCGGCCACCGCGATAAAGTGTTTTTTCAATCCGACCTCCCCTGGGGTAAAACGTCCGCTTCAGCTTACGATTTAGCGGGATGATTCATTTTCCTGGATCATTAGATTGACACTTGCTCAAGGACTACAGT
>JBKHCQ010000042.1:0-13702 GCA_046541755.1 Anaerolineales bacterium
CACATCGTAGCTAAGAGTCTGGCGCTTTCTTATCATGGCTCGGTTTGGATCGCTAGATCCAAACCATTGAGCATTTGGAGATTAAAACTCCATGCGCTTCTGGCGCATGGCGACGCTTTCCACCAGGCCCAGTCCGATGTAGGTGATGACTAAGGTGCTGCCGCCATAGCTGATGAACGGCATCGGCAGGCCGGCCACAGGGATGACGCTCAGGTTCATCCCGATGTTGATCAGCAGTTGGTAGAAGATGTAGAGCGTGACGCCGATGACGATAAGCTGCCCCGTTGCATCGCTGGCGTTGGCCGCGACGCGCAGCAGGCGCCAGAGCAGCAGGCCGAAGAGCAGGAAGAGCAGGCCGGCGCCGATGAAGCCCAACTCCTCGCACAATACCGAGAAGATGAAGTCGGTGTGGCGGACGCGCAGGAAGTGCAACTGGCTCTGCGTGCCGATAGCGAAGCCCTTCCCCCACAGCCCGCCCGATCCGATGCTGATCAGCGCCTGCTCGATGTTCCAGTAGGCGGCGGCGTCAGCGGTGGGATCGAGGAAGGTGTAGATGCGATCTCGCATATAATCGCTCATATTGAGCCATAACAGCGGCGCGGTGAGCATCCCCAACACCCCTACGCCCTCCAAATAGACTAACTTAATCCCGGAAGCGAAGAGCATCGCGGCCCAGGTAACGATGTAAAGCGTCGCGGTGCTGAGGTTGGGTTGCTCGAAGACTAAAAACGCGGCTGCGCCGGCCATAATCGCCGAGGTGATCAACTCCTGCAGACCCGGCGGGGTGGGGGCGTTGCGGGCCAACAAGCTCGCTTGGCTGATAATCAACAAAATCAGAGCGGGGTAGGCGGGCTGAATGGAAATGCCGCCGACGTAGATAAAACGGCGCACCGCTCCGATTTCACTGCTGCCGAAGACCAGCGTGAAGATCAGCGTGCCAATAGTGGCGAAGTAGATGGGCCATTGGAGGCTCTCCAGCAGGTGGTAATCAATAAAGGACGTGAGTAGGAGCATCACGGCGCCGACGGAAGCGTAGATGGCCTGCCGGCGCCACGCATTTGCCAAAGCCTCCGATCCGCGCGTCGCGCTGAAGATCATCGAGACGCCGATGGTCGTCAACAAGAGCGCCAGGATCAGCAGGCTCCAATCGAAGTGTTGCCAGGTAGAACGACGCATGGTTAGCTCACCTACCTACCCGCGCCTCCGGCGCTGAGTTGGTTGGAGGGGGACGTCGGCGACCAGGCGCGTGTTTCGGCGGTCTTCGGTGAAGTTAACTTGGACGTGCTCCGCGTCGATATCGAGGTGCTTCGAGAGCACCCCGATGATTTCATCTTTGATGACTTCCATAATGCCGGGTGAGATATTGGCGCGGTCGTGGGAGAGGACGAGGCGCAATCGCTGCTCGGCGATGGCCTGCCCGGAATTTTCAGAGCGATGAAAGAGGTTATTGAACATAGTCTTCAAGTCCATAGGCTCTCCTTGGTTCTTCTTGGTTCTTCTTGGTTCTGCTTGGCTCTTCTTGGTTCTCCTTGGTTCTTCTTGGCTCTGCTTACGGACTAACGTCCGACGCTTGAGCGAAATTAGTGCGCGCCAAAGATGCGCTGCAAGAAGCCCGGCTCCTTGAGCGGCTCGAACGGCACATCTTCTCCTCGCAGGCGGCGAGAGATGTTGTAGAATGCTTTGCTGGCTTGTGTGCTTTGGCGCAAGACGACGGGTTGGCCTCGGTTGCTGGCCGCTAAAATTTCGTTGTCCTCGGGCACCACGCCGATGAGATCAATTGCTAAAAGATCAACCACGGTTTCCGAATCTAACATCTCGTTGCGGCGCACCATATCGATCTGCATCCGATTGATGACGAGGTGGGATGAGACCCCTCGGTCTTGCGCCTCGATCAGGCCGATCACGCGATCCGCATCGCGCACGGCGGAGACCTCCGGGTTGGTGATGATCAGCACCTGGTTGGCCGGCGCGACGGCATATTGAAAGCCGTGCTCGATACCGGCGGGCGAATCGATGAGGACATAATCTGCAATTTCGGCGGCTTCGCGCGCGACCCGTTTCATATCCTCAATGGTGATGGCATTCTTGTCGCGCGTCTGCGCCGCCGGAATCAAAAACAGCTCTGGATAGCGCTTATCGCGCACCATCACCTGACGGAAGCGGCAGCGTCCTTCGATGTAGTTCACGATATCATAGACGATCCGATTTTCTAATCCCAACATCACATCCAAGTTGCGGAGACCAATGTCGGCATCGATGCAGATGACCCGCTCGCCCAACATCGCCAGACCTAACCCAATATTCGCGGTGCTGGTGGTCTTGCCCACGCCGCCCTTCCCAGATGAGATCGTGATAATTTTCCCAGCCATATTACCCCCCCCTTACAGTCCAGGGAATTGCTACAATTGTATTATTGCTAATCTTGGCCATCTCCGGCTGCGGCCGGCTCTCCTGATCCTCCGGTGCGCGGCTGATGCGTCCCGCGATGCGCAATTGGGCGGGTATCAGCTCTAAGGCGCAGACGACGCACGTCTCGTCGCCCAGCGCGCCCGCGTGTACCAGGCCGCGCGCTCGGCCCCAGATGATGATATTGCCGCCAGCGATCACCTCCGCGCCGGGATTGACGTCGCCCAACAGTGTCACATGCCCGGGCGATTGGATGCGCTGTCCGGATCGCAGTGTGCGCTGCACCAACAGGCCGTTGTAGTCGGGATCAGCAGGTTTCTGGGACTTTGATTTCGCGATCTCACCCGGTAAGCGCGTGCGCAGCCCGTAGGCGCGCGCGGTGCGCGTGGCCGTCGCGTTCTCGCTTAGAATGGCCCACAATTCCATATCATATTGATCCAGTAACCGCCGGAGGGTGCGGAACTCCTCATCCGTCAGGCCGCGCGCGCCCAAATCCAAAATCACGCGCCCCCCTCGGAAGAAGTCCCCGCCATCCTCCAAAGAAAATTCCAAGGCGTGTATCACCTCCGGCCACGATTCAACTAACGGCTGGAGGCGGATGCCTTGGGGTGTTCCTTTCAGGGTCACTGGCGTCACTGGCATTCTTTCCATATATAAGAGCATTATATCACAAAGTGATATCGGAGAAAATTAAAAAACCATGTCGGGGGCGAAACAGTAGAAACATCAAAGCAACCAAGCGGCAAAGCAACAAAGCAACAAAGCGGCAAATCCCATCTGCTTTCATCCGCTCCATCTGCTGAGCGTTTAGGCTTTTTCTGATTTTGATGTATAAAGAGAGAAGAAAGGTAGAACTTATTCGGATCAGGTGTTGGCCTGTGGGCCGCGCCAGGAGGTGATAGATGCGGGCGTTTCTGCGTATGCTGATTGTGATTTCGGTGCCGTTCGTGCTGCTGATGGGGGTGGTGCGCGCTTTTACCTTGCCCTGGTATCCGACGTGGGCCTACGAGCGGGCCGCGTTTCCGGCTGATCCAGGCGGCATGCCGGATGCGTGGCGTCTCTACCTGGCGCAGCGGTGCATCGCCTACTTGAATTTGCCGCGCGGCGTGGTCTCCTTGGAGGCGTTGCAACTGTTGGATGGCGCGCCAGCCTTCAACGCCCGCGAAATCTCTCACATGGCGGATGTCAAGCGCGTCTACGATCAACTGACCGCCTTCGCGGCGGTGGCGTTAGTCGCATCCGTCGCGGCGGGCTGGGTGCTCCATCGGCGCTGGCCCACGCCGGAGGTGTGGCGCGCCCTAGCGGACGGCGGCTTGCTCACCGTGCTGATCCTCTCCGCGTTAGGCGTGTGGATGTTAGTGGGTTGGGAGGCCTTCTTCACCCAGTTCCATGCGCTCTTCTTCGCGGGCGGAAGCTGGCTCTTCCGCTGGGATGACACGCTCATCCGCCTCTTCCCCATGGATTTTTGGCAGTGGGCGGGCTTGATGATCGCCGGCATCGTCGCCGGGATCGCGCTGCTGCTGGCGCTGGCCGGTCGCATCGTCGTGCGGCGGCATCAGATTCGGTCGCAAGGGCAAGAAAAATGATCGCGGCCACCCTTGCGAAGGTTGCGGCGGAGCCTTTGAGCCAAAGTCGGGTTGCCATCCACAAGTAGGTCTGGTCGACCAGAGTTTGCGTAACCTTCGCAAGGGTCGGCTTTTGACGTTTGATAACTTGCAACTTTCAACTTGCAACTTTTAACGTGTAACTTTCAACTTTCAACCAATTTCCCCAAGGAGTGAATCAATGACAATTAAAACCCCCGATTGGGTCAAGGATGCGATCTTCTACCAGATCTTTCCGGAGCGCTTCGCGCGGAGCGAGCGTGTGAAGAAGCCCACGAATCTAGAGCCGTGGGACGCCCCGCCGACGCGCCGGGGATTCAAGGGCGGCGATCTGCTGGGCATCAAAGAGCGCTTGGATTACTTAGAAGCGCTGGGGATCACGGCCATCTACTTCAACCCGATCTTTCAATCGGCGGCCAACCACCGCTATCATACCCACGACTACTACCGCGTCGATCCGATTTTGGGCGGCAACGCGGCCTTCCGCGAGCTGTTGGAGGCCGCGCACGCGCGAGGCATCCGCATCATATTGGATGGCGTCTTCAATCACGCCAGCCGGGGCTTCCTCCAGTTCAATCACCTGATGGAAAATGGCGCGCAATCGCCATATCGAGAGTGGTTCGGCGTCAAGGAGTTCCCGCTCTATGCCTTCGATGAATCGCGCGAGCCGAATTATGAGTGCTGGTTCGACAATCGCGAGTTGCCCAAGCTGAACACCGGTCACGCGCCGGTGCGCGACTTCATCTTGGATGTGGCCGAGTATTGGCTGCACCAGGGCATCGATGGCTGGCGGTTGGATGTCCCGCTGGAGATCGAGATGCCCGGCTTCTGGGAGGAGTTCCGCGCGCGCGTCAAGGCCATTAACTCCGAGGCGTACATCTTAGCCGAGATTTGGGAACCGGCACAGGAATGGCTGCGCGGCGAGCACTTCGACGCGGTGATGAACTACCCCTTCAACCGCGCCTGTTACGGGCTATTCGGCGGCCACCTGTTGGATATGGCGCATCAGCCCGGCGGATTCAAGCTCAAGCGCTTGGACGCCCGTGGCTTCGCCCGCCAGGTCGATTGGATGCTCAATCTCTACGATTGGGAGGTCACGCAGGTGCAGTACAATTTGATCAGCAGCCACGATGAGCCGCGCTTCCTGACGATGGTGCGGGGCGATAAGCGTCGCCTGCGCCTGGCGACGCTCTTCCAGATGACCTTCCCCGGCGCGCCGAGCATCTACTACGGCGACGAGATCGGGATGATGGGCGGGGACGATCCAGACTGTCGCGGTGGCTTCCCCTGGAATGAGAGCGCCTGGGATCACGAGCTGCTGGCCGATTTTCAGCGTTACATCGCCCTGCGGCGCGAGCATCACGTGCTGCGCCACGGCCTCTTCGCGACACTCCACGCGGAAGATCACGCCTACGCCTTCGCGCGCAGCAACGAGGCCGAGGTCATTGTCGTCGCGTTCAACGCCGGCGAGAAACCCGCGAAGATGACCTTTGACCTGCATGGCTTGGCGCCTGCCAACGCCGTCCTCACCGAGGCGTGGTCGGAGGCGACCGCCCAGGTCGGCGCGGATAGCTCGCTGACATTGGAAATCCCGCCGATGGGCAGCCGCGTCCTCATCTATAGGGCCTAACCTTGCGAAGGTTCCTGAAGGACATTCAACCCCAAATCCTCCTGGTCTGTTGAAGATAGCGCTGCAAAGGTGAATTAGCGCAACCTTCGCAAGGGTGAACTACTATCTTCCAGGAAGCCCTCAACTTCCTGGAAGATTTTTTTGTCCCCCAACATTTCCCCAAACGACCAGAGATCGGTTTGCACTTTTATCTTGCGCAGAAGACCCCCTGTCTTTGAAAATAAATGCCTGGCGAATCAATTCGCGGCTACATTTACGAAACCGCCCTTCGCCGGTTAGAATTCAGTCGCCGAAGGGCGACTTTGTAATGGTGGCCGTGGTTTTTCTTGTGACCCAACGGCCCAATGGCCGTGGGAACCGCCGGGCCTGGGATAACCATCCCACGAAATTTCTGGAAAATCCCCCTCGTTTGCTGCCAGCTTCTAGCTTCCAGTAACCCCAATTCATATAAAACTCTTATCCTCCTCTTATGTTCTTCCAATACTTCCCGCTTATACTAAGAGATGTAATGATTGAACAGATAAGGTTAAATTCAGAAAACAAACGAGGGAGGTAGTTTAGAAATGGGTAAAATTGTAGGCATTGATTTAGGAACGACGAATTCGGTTGTCGCCGTGATGGAAGGCGGACAGGCGACTGTGATCCCCACAGCCGAGGGCGGACGCTTGTGCCCGTCGGTGGTGGCCTTTACGAAGAACAATGATCGACTGATCGGTGTGCCGGCGAAGCGGCAGGCTGTCGTCAACGCCGATAATACGGTCTACTCCATCAAGCGCTTGATGGGCCGCCGGGCCGACGAGCCTGAGGTGGAAGTGACCCGCGAGATGGTCTCCTACGAGATCACCTCCGGCCCTCACGGCGATGCGCGCGTCTATGTCCCGGTGAAGGACAAGGACTACACGCCGCAGGAAATCTCCGCGATGATCTTGCAGAAGCTCAAGAACGACGCGGAGGCTTATCTCGGCGAGAAAGTGACCGAAGCGGTCATCACCGTGCCGGCGTACTTCAATGATAGTCAGCGCCAGGCGACCAAGGACGGGGGACAGATCGCGGGCTTGGAGGTCAAGCGCATCATCAACGAGCCGACGGCGGCGGCGTTAGCGTACAAGTTGGACAAGAAGAAGGACGAGACTGTCTTGGTCTTCGACTTGGGCGGCGGCACCTTCGATGTCTCCATTTTGGAGGTCAGCGAGGGGCTGATCGAGGTCAAATCGACCAACGGCGATACGCACCTGGGCGGCGACGACTGGGATGAGCGGATCGTGCGCTGGATGTTGGGCGAGTTCCGCAAGGATCAGGGCGTTGATCTCTCGAAGGATCGTCAGGCAATGCAGCGCTTGCGCGAGGCGGCGGAGAAGGCCAAGGTTGAGCTTTCCTCTCGGATGGAGACGGAAATCAATCTGCCGTATGTGACCGCCGATGAGAGCGGCCCGAAGCACTTGCAGATGCGCCTGACCCGCGCCAAGTTCGAGCAACTGACCGAGGATCTGGTCGAGCGTTGCCGTGTGCCGTTCGATAATGCGTTACGGGACGCCAAATTGGCCCCCGATAAATTGGATGAGGTTGTCCTGGTCGGCGGCGCGACGCGCATGCCGATGATCCAGGATCTGGTGCGCGAATTGACCAAAGGTAAGGAGCCGCACAAAGGCGTGAATCCTGACGAGGTCGTCGCGGTGGGCGCCGCGATCCAGGCCGGTGTGCTGGGCGGCGAAGTCTCCGACATTCTGCTGCTGGACGTCACCCCGCTGACGCTAGGCATCGAGACGCTAGGCGGCCGGATGACGCCCCTGATCCCGCGCAACACCACGGTGCCGGTCCGCAAGAGCGAGACCTTCACCACGGCGCAGGATGGGCAGACGGCGGTCGACATCAAGGTCTATCAGGGCGAGCGCCCGATGGCCGAGGATAACATGCTGCTGGGTCAGTTCCGGCTGGATGGCATCCCGCCGGCGCCGCGCGGCACGCCCCAGATCGAGGTGACCTACGATATCGACGCGAACGGCATCCTCAACGTCTCCGCCAAGGACAAGGCGACGGAGCGCGAGCAGAAGATCACCATCACGGCGAGCACCAATCTCTCCGATAACGAGGTCGAAGATCTGATTGAGGACGCCAAGCGCCACGAAGCCGAGGATCAGAAGCGCCAAGAGCTGGTCGATGCGCGCAACGAGGCCGACGCGATGACCTACCAGATCGAGAAGGCGATGGATGAGCTGGGCGAGAAGGTGCCGGGCGATCTCCGCGCCGAACTGGAGAGCCTGATCAGCGATGTGCGCTCGGTCAAGGACGGCGAGAATGTCGAGGCTATCCGCAATAAGATCGAGCAACTGCGCAAGGCTTCGATGAAGTTGGGCCAGCAGGCTTATGGCGACCAGGCCGGCGCGGGCGCCGGCCCGACCGGCCCCAACGTTGGGCCTGGCTTCGGCCCCGGCGCTCCTGGCGCAGGCGGCCCCGGTGGCCCTGGTGGTCCTAGTGGCGAAGAAGACGAAGAACCCGACGTCGTCGAAGGTGAATTCCGCGAGGTATAAGGGCGTTCCATCTGGAGCGACCTATTAACATCGAGAAGGGGGGTGGTCTATGCCACCTCCCTTCTGTTTGCAACATTAGATCTGTTTGTAGCTTGACCATGTCATATTTGAGGCCCGGCGGTTCCCACGGCCATTGGGCCGTGGGGCCAGGGTATTCGCCAGGCAGATGAATGTGATATTGTCAAAGTAGTCAGGCGCGAAATGTAATGGAGCGCCGTTACAACAAGAGATTTAAGGAGGGATAGGGAATGATGTCGGATAAACATCGCGTGCGCATCTCCGCGCGCCGGGCGGATGATCCGCCGGCAGAGGTAGAAGAAGCGACAACAGTAACGGACGAGATCGCGCTGGAAGAGACGCAGGCGACGGCAGAAGAGCAAAAGACGGAAGCGACGGATCAAGAAGGTCAAGAAGGTCAAGAAGGTCAAGAAAATCAAGAAGATCAAGAAAGGAAGGACGATATCGATTGGAAAGATGTGGCGCTGCGGATGCGCGCCGAGATGGATAATTTTCGCCGGCGCCAAACGCAATTGGCGGATGATCGCGTGCGACGCGAGAAAGCCTATCTCCTAAAGGGCTTTTTGAGCGTGATGGACACGCTGGAAACGGTTTTATCTCATTTGGACGCCAACGACCCCCACCATCAAGGCGTGCGAGTCGCCTACAACGAGATGCAGAAGGTGCTGCGCGACGCCGATGTGGAGAAAATCGACTCTGCCAATCGGCCCTTCGATCCGAACTGGCACGAGGCGGTCGCCATCGTGCCGCCCCTCAAGGGCCAGGAGACGGATCTGCTGGTCGTTGATGTGGAAGAGGAAGGCTATCGGCTGGGCGAGCGCGTGCTCCGCCCGGCCCGCGTGATCGTCGCCAAGCAGGAGTAACGATCCAAAGGACTCGTCAACCCATCACGGACATAGCTTTTTGATCCCGTGATGATGGTGACTATAGGACTAAAGACTATCTGACTACGTGACTAAGGACTATCTGACTATTTTGTAGGAGGGAGTCAGTTAATGGATTATAAGGATTATTATGACACACTGGGCGTAAGTCGCGACGCCAGTGAGCAGGAAATCAAGAAAGCGTTCCGCAAGCTGGCGCGCCAACATCACCCCGATATGAATCCCGATGACCTCAACGCCGAGGAAAAATTCAAGTCCATCAACGAGGCCTACGAGGTGCTGTCCGATCCGGAGAAGCGCAAGCTCTACGATCAGGTTGGCAGCGATTGGAAGCAGTGGCAGCGCAGCGGCGCTGACGCTCAGGGCTTCCAGGACTTCGCGGATTGGTTCGGAGGCCAGCAGCCGGGCGGCGGGCGGCAGCGCGTCTACGTCCGTCCCGGGGCCGGCGGCGGATTCGAGGATCTGTTCGGCGGGCGCGGCGGCGCGGCGGACAGCGACGCCTTCTCGGATTTCTTCCAGCAACTATTCGGAAGCTATCAAGGCGGGGGCAGAGGTGGGTATCAGCAGGATATTTTCGGCGGTGGGCGAGTGCAGCAACAGCCTCGGCGTGGACAGGATTACGAGCAGCCGGTGACCATCACGCTGCAAGAGGCCTACGAGGGCACGACGCGCATTTTGCGCATCGGCGAGAAGCGCCTGGAGGTGCAAATCCCGCCCGGCGCTGAATCCGGCACGCGCGTGCGCGTGGCCGGGAAGGGTGGCCCCGGCGCGGCCGGCGGCCCGACGGGCGATCTCTTCCTGGTCATCAATGTCCAATCCCACCCGCGCTTCGAGCGCGACGGCGAGGACCTGACCGCGCGCGTCGACGTGGATCTCTACACCGCCATCTTGGGCGGCGAGGTCGCCGTCCCCAAGCCCAACGGGCGCTCGGTGATGTTGCGCATCCCGCCGGAGACGCAGAACGGCCAGCAATTCCGCCTGCGAGGGCAGGGCATGCCGGTGCTCAACCAGCCGGACGAGCGCGGAAATCTCTACGCCGTGATCGACGTCCAGCTCCCGCAGGATCTTAGCGAGCAAGAGCGCGAGCTGTTCGAGAAGTTGAAAGATCTGCGATCATAAATAAACCGGAATAGGATTTCGATTTCTACCTTCCGGGAAGCTATAAGCGGGCTTTCTCAAGCTGAAATCGTCTGATTCAGCTAGTATTCCTGTAATGTCGGGTTATTCATAGCTTCCCGGAAGGTTTAGACACCTTCCCTGAGTAGTTATGACTTTCTGACCTTTGACTTTTTTGACGTTCAACTTGTAACTTGCAAATGATTTTCAGGAGGCGAATCGATGTTCAAACGAATTCTCTTTGCCCACAACGCATCGCCGGCCGCCGAGCGCGCTCTGCTCTACCTGGAGCACATCGCGCGCCAGGAGGGGGCGGAGGTGCTGGTGTTGCACGTCTACGAGGAGCCGAGCCAATATATCGCGACGCAGGCCTATGCTGCGTTGGTCGAGCAATTGGAAGCGGTCGCTCACGAGGTGGTCAACGACTCCGTGGAGCATCTGCACAAGGTCGGCATCTCGGCGGTGGGATTGGTCGAAGCTGGTGATCCGGCGCCGATGATCTTGGAGACCGCCCGCAATGAGGATGTGTCGCTCATCGTGTTGGGCACGAGCGGCCCCTCGACGATGACGGATATCCTCCTGGGCGATGTCAGCACCGAGGTGCTGCGTCACGCCCGCTGCCCGGTGATGTTGGCGCCGTGAGCGGTCGGCTTTTCAGGTGGCCGGAATCACATTTCGACCTACGATTAATGTAACAGCTACCGCAATCAAATTGCGAAAGGAGTGTTGAGAGAATGGAGAACAGACGAAATAAATGGTACATTGTGGCGATCACGGTGGCATTGATTGTCACTTCGTTGGGATGCCGCTTGACGGCGCCCGCGCCCATTCAGCGAGAGACGGAGCCGACGCCCATCGTCGAGACGCCCGAATCTGCCGCGACGGTGCCCCCGCCGGAGGATACGATTTCCGATCTGGAGACGCAGGTCGAGATGGTCTACGAGACGGTCGGCGATGCCGTGGTCAACATCTCGGTGACCGCCATCGGCTACGATTTCTTCTTCAATGCCGTGCCGCAGGAGGGCAGCGGATCGGGCTTTGTCTACGATAAGGATGGCCACATCATCACCAACTTCCACGTCGTCGAGAACGCGGAGGACATCCAGGTGACCTTTGCGGATGGCACGACGTTGCCCGCCGAGGTCATCGGCGCCGATCCGACCTATGACTTGGCCGTGCTCAAGGTGGATCCCGACCCAGACTATGAGTTGACAACGATCTCGCTGGGGGATTCCAAGCAGTTGCGCGTGGGCCAGTTCGTCGTGGCGATTGGCAACCCCTTTGGTTTGGATCAGACCGTCACTTTTGGCGTGATCAGCAGCCTGGGGCGGATCATCGAAAGCCCCGACCGCCGCTTCATCGGCGAGGCGATCCAGACCGACGCGGCGATCAATCCCGGCAACTCCGGCGGCCCGCTGTTAGATCTGCAAGGCCGCGTCATCGGCGTGAACGCGCAGATCGTCAGCCCCAGCCAGGCCAACGCCGGCATCGGCTTCGCTATTCCCGTCAACATCGTCAAGCGCGTCGTGCCGGAGCTGATCAGCGAGGGGCGCTATCGTCACTCGTGGATGGGCATCAGCTTCTTCCCCATGGCGCTGAACGAGCAACTGCAAGAGCAGTTTGGGGAAGTGGGAGTTGAGGTGCCGGATCATGGCATTTTAATCACCGGCGTCGAGCCGAACTCCCCGGCCGCAGAGGCCGGCTTGCAGGGCGGGGATCGCGTCGTGCGGACGCGCTACGGCGAGTTGCCGGTTGGCGGCGACGTGATCACCACCATCGACGGCGAGCCGATGCAGCAATCGCGGGACCTGATTGCCTATCTGGAGACGGAGACCCGCGTCGGTGACATCCTCGATGTGACCATCATCCGCGACGGCGAGGAGATGACCGTTCCCGTCACGTTAGGCGCGCGCCCGGAGATGTGATCGTGTTGGTATATGTTAGTAGTCAAGCACGCAGCGAAGTGGAGTGCTGTTAAAATGAAAGACACCTGCTAGGTTTCGGCAACCTGGCAGGTGTCTTTTGTCTGTAGTTGTTTGAATTGGATTGTATCCTCGCTCCTGACAGGTTTTCGAAAACCTGTCAGGTCTAACCCAGGGGTTCATCCCGATGCAGAAAATCTATGAGAACCTAACCCCCAGGTCTTTGAAGGTTATCGTTGGGATTCTCCGCCAGCCACGCCTCCAACGTGGCCAGGGCGCGCTCCGCGCGGGCTTGACCGCGCGCGCGTTTACCGCGAATCCGGCGCTCCAACGGCGGCGCCAGGCCGAAGTTCGGCTTCATCGGCTGGAACGAATCCGCATCCGCGTGGGTGATGTAGCGCATCAGCGAGCCGAACATCGTCATCTCCGGCATCGTGATCGGCGCCTGATTCAGTATCCCGCGCGCGGCGTTGACGCCGGCCAGCCAGCCGCCCGCGATGTTGCCAACGTAGCCCTCCAGCCCCGCGATCTGCCCGGCGAAGAGGAGATCGTCGCGGTCGTGATATTGGAGCGTGGGGCGCAGCAGGCGCGGCGCATTGAGGTAGGTGTTGCGGTGCATCGAGCCGTAGCGGACGAACACCGCGTGCTCCAGCCCGGGAATGAGCCGCAGGACGCGCTTCTGTTCCCCGTACTTGAGGTTGGTCTGGAATCCGACCAGGTTGTAGAGCGTGCCGGCGGCGTTATCCTGCCGCAACTGGACGACGGCGTGGGGCCGATGCCCGGTGCGGGGATCGCGCAGCCCGACGGGACGCAGCGGCCCGTAGGCCATCGCCTCCTCGCCGCGCGCGGCCAACACCTCGATGGGCAGGCAGCCCTCGAAGAAGTTGGGATCGTCGCGCTCGAAGTCGCGCAGCTCGATGCGCTCGGCGGCCAAGAGTTCCGCGCGGAAGCGTTCGTACTCCGCTTGGTTCAGCGGGCAATTGATGTAATCGCCCTGCGCCGATTCGCTTCGATTGTAGCGCGAGGCGCGGAAGGCGATATCGAAGTCGATGGACTCGACCTCGACGATGGGCGCGATGGCGTCGTAGAAGTAGAGCAGATCCTCGCCTGTGAGTGCTTGCAGCGCCCGCGCCAGCGCATCCGAGGTGAGCGGGCCGCTGGCCACAATCACCGGGCCGCCGCTGGGGAGCGCCGTGACCTCCTCGCGGATCACGGTGATGTGGGGATGGGCCGTGACGCGCTGCGTGACGCCCGCCGCAAATCCGCGGCGATCCACGGCCAGCGCGCTGCCCGCCGGCACGCGATGTTCGTCCGCCGCCGCGATCACCATCGAGCCGAGCCGGCGCAGCTCTTCTTTTAGCAGGCCCGGCGCGCGATTGAGGATATCCGAGCCTAAGGAGTTCGAGCAGACCAACTCGGCCAAATCGCCCGTCTTGTGGGCCGGCGTCGTCGTCTGCGGGCGCATCTCGTACAATCGCACGGGGACGCCACGCTCCGCCACCTGCCACGCCGCCTCACTTCCCGCCAACCCCCCGCCGATAATTGTCAAAGTCTTGTGCATGTTTTCTCCTCGTAGTCCGATAGTCACGTAGTC
>JBKHCQ010000043.1:0-13689 GCA_046541755.1 Anaerolineales bacterium
GACCGCCCTCTGTAAAGAGGATGAGCTTCCTATTGAGTAATACTTGAGTAATACTCACCCTTGCGAAGGTTACATAAGATTCTTGGAGACAAGATGGACTGGTCCGACCAAAAACATCTCCTCTTCAAAGGTTCGTGTCCAACCTTCGCAAGGTTTACCAAGAAAGTAACATCAAAACCCTATGATCCCAGAAGAACTACACCTGAATAACTTCCTCTCACACCGCGAGACCCACCTCGACCTGCGCGGCGTCCACGTCGCCAGCCTGGTGGGCGATAACGGCGCGGGCAAATCCGCACTCTTGGATGGCATCACCTGGTGCGTGTGGGGCCGCTCGCGCGCGCCCTACGGCGGCGACGAGAATCTCGTCACCCACGGCGAGACCAAGATGGATGTGGAGTTCGTCTTTCGGATGCGCTATCACGGCGGGGAGCGGCGCGGCGCCACCGAGGAGCGCAAATTCCGCATTCTGCGCCGCCGCGAGCAGCCCAGCCGCCACTCCGTGCGCTCGACCTTGGATCTCCAGATCATGGGCGAGATGGGCTGGCAATCCCTCACCGACAACAGCATCCGCGAGACCCAGAGCCGCATCATCGAGCACCTGGGGCTGGAGTACGACACCTTCATCAACTCCGCCTACCTGCGCCAGGGCCACGCCGACGAGTTCACCGTGCAGACGCCCACGCAGCGCAAGCGCGTGCTCAGCGCCATCTTAGGGCTGGATCGCTGGGCCGATTATCAGCAGCGCGCCAAGGATCGGCTCTCCGAGGTCGAGGCGCACATCAAGCTGTTGGAAGAGACTATCGAGGAGATCAAGGCGGAGCTGAATCGCCGCGCCGAGTACGAGACGATGTTGGAGCGGGCAAAGCAAGAGGCGCAACAGGCCGAGGCCGAGCGCAAGGCGCTCCAGGCCAAGGCCGATGAGATTTACCGCTTGCAGGAGCAAGCACTGGGCCTTCGCCGGCAGATCGAGGCCCTTCAGGAGCGGATCGCGCAGGCCAACGAGCGCCTCAACGCCCTCCGCGCGGAGGAGGACGAGCATCGCGGGCGCTTGGACTACTACCAGAACTTAGTCGCGCAGGCCGAGACGATTGAGGCCCGTCACCGGGCCTATCAGCAGGCGCGCGAGGACGAGGAAGCGTGGGGCGAGAAGCTCAGCCAGGCGGCCAAGCTCCAGGCGCAGAAGGCGCGGTGGGAGCGGGACATCGCCCAGGCCAAGGAGCATCTGCGCGATCAGATCCGCGCCGCCGAGCAGGCCATCGCGCGCCACGAGCGGGCCATCGCCCAAGCGCGCGCCGCGCTGGAAAGCGAACTCAGCGACCTGCGCGGGCAAATGACCACGCTCAAGGAGCGCTTGTCGGATGCGCGCCTCATGGCCGAGCTGGCCGCCGCCGAGACCGAGCTAACCGAGGTGACCGAGACCGCCCAGGCGCTGGAGGCCGACCGCCAACGGCTCCAGGAGATCGAGGTGGAGCGCAGTCGCCTGACCGAGCGCAATCGCCAGCTCCGCGCCCTGATGGAGGAGACGAAAGCGCGCTTGGACACGCTGGCCCAGGCCGAGGCCACGTGCCCGCTCTGCCGCCAACCGCTGACGCCGGAACATCACGAGCGGCTGCTGGCAGAAATCCAGGGCGAGGGCCAGCAGATGGGCGATGAGTACCGCGCCAATCAGGCCCGCGACCAGGCGCTGCAAAGCGAACGGCAGACGCTGCAACCGCAGATCCAAGCCGCCGAGCGGGCGGTGCGCGCGCGGCCGCAAAAGGAGCAGCGCGTGGCGCGACTTCAGCAGCAGGTGGAGCAGGGCCACGCCGCGCAGGAGCGCATCGCGGCCTTGGCGGCCCAAATCGAGGCGCAGGCCGCCCAACTCGCCGCCGAGGCGTTCGCCGGCGAGGCGCGGCCTGCGCTCATCGAGGCCGAGGCGTCCCGCGTGGCCCACGAGGCGACGTTAGCCGAGGAAGCCTACGCCAGCGAAGCGCGCGCGGCGCTCGCCGACGTGCTCATCGAACTCAAAGAAGTGGGCTACGACGCCGAGGCGCACGAGCAGATCAAGGCCCGCATCCGCGAACTGCGCGCCGCCGAGGAGGATTATCGTGAGTTGGAGAAGGCGCGCGTGGGCGTCCAGGGCGAAAAAGAGGCGCTCAAGCGGCTTGCCGACGAGGTCGCGGCGCAGCAGGCGCACATCACCGAGCTGGTCGATCAGCGCAACGCGGAGCAAGCCGCCTTCGAGGCGCTGCAACCGCGCCTGGCCGAGGCGCCGGCGCTGCTCCAGCAGCTCAACGCCGCGCGCGAGACGGCGGCCCAGGCCGAGCAGCGCGTGGGCGTCGCGCGGCAGCACCTCACCGCGTTGGATACGTTGGAGAAGCGACTAGAAGAGAAACGGGGCGATCACAAAAAGTTGGCCACGCGCGTGGGCTGGCTCACCGAGTTGCGGGACGCCTTCGGCGTCAACGGCATCCCGGCGATGATCATCGAGCACACGCTCCCGGAGCTGGAGCGCGAGGCCAACCGCATCCTCCAGCAACTCAGCGTCGGGCGGATGAACATCCGCTTTGAGACCCAGCGGGAGACCAAGGCCGGCGACCTGCGCGAGACCTTAGATATCATCATCAGCGACGAGAAGGGCACCCGCCCCTACGAGACCTTTTCGGGCGGCGAGAAATTCCGCGTCAACTTTTCCATTCGCGTCGCGCTCTCCCACCTGCTGGCCCAACGGGCCGGCGTCCGCCTGCGCTCGCTCTTCATCGACGAGGGCTTCGGCGCGCTAGATGCCGAGGGGCGTCGCCGCCTGGTCGAGGCGGTCAAGGCCGTGCAGAACGACTTCGACCTGATCTTGGTCATCACCCACATCGAAGAACTGCGGGACGCCTTCCCCACCCGCATCCAGGTCACCAAGATGGACGCGGGGTCCTTAGTCGAGGTGGTCTGAGGGCAAAACAGCAAATCACCAAAACATCAAAGCGACAAGTTCCTACGGCGGCGTGATGGTCACCGGCGTCGATGTCAATTAGATGCACCTCACCCTTTTGGGGCACGCCCTTGAGCACCCCCTGTCCCCCATTAACGGCTGCATAGCCTAACCCCGCAATGACGAGGTGAAGATGGCGCCCTGTCGTCAGGGACACGAATTTCACCGAAATTGTGCTACAATTAGGTACACAAATGAGACACTATTGTGTCATTTGGCGATTACGGGAGGTGTGGCATGACGATGATTGGCGTGCGCGAATTGCGTCAGCAGACTTCGAAACTGTTGCGCAAGCTGAGAGAGGAGAAGGCAGAATACATCATCACCTATCAGGGAAAACCGATAGCGGTGTTGCTGCCCCTGGACCCAGAAGCCGTGGATCAGGCGCTCGTGCAGTTGGGCAAACGCGGCGCGGCCCAGGGATGGGAGACGTACTCGCGGGTGGCGGAAAGGGTGCGGGAGACCTGGCCGGCGATGTCGGATACGCAAGCGCTCTTAGATGAAATCCGGCGATAACACGCGATAACGAAATGTATACTATCGATGCCAGCGTACATATTAACGCCGTCAATGCGGAGGAACCGGGCAGCGCCCAAAGCCAAGCCTGCTTGCAACAGTTGATTGAGCAGCATCAAGCATTGTTTTCTCCGACGTTGCTGTTAGTGGAGTTGGCGGCTGCCGCTGCTCGCGCCTTAGATGACATCCCCTTGGCGATAGAGTTGGCCCACGCGGTGCACAATTTGCCGGGGCAGGTGTGGGTTGCCTTAGATGATGATTTGGCCGCCGAAGCGGCGCAGTTGGCCGCCGAAGCGCGGCTGCGCGGCGCGGATGCCGTCTACGCCGCTGTGGCCCGCCGCTTTGGCGCGACCCTCATCACCCGCGACCGACAGCAATTAGAGCGGCTGCGCTCCCTGATTTCGGTGGCGACACCGGAAGATGTCTTAGTCTGAATCAGATAGCTACCGGACACCTTTTCCAAGACTGATCCTAATCAGCAGATGGAGCAGAGATAAGCAGATTGCATTTCAATTTAGACGCAAAGCATCACTGAAAAGGCATAGAGGGTCGAAGAACAAAAATTCCCCAAAACAAGGAGTTGTAGATGAATCAACAAGCGATTATTCGCGCTGTGGCGACGGATCTGGATCTGGCGACGAACCGGGTGGCGGCGGCGGTGAAGTTGTTCGACGCCGGCAATACCATTCCCTTCGTGGCCCGCTACCGCAAGGAACTGACGGAGTCCCTGGATGAGGAGGAGTTGCGCGAGATCGACGAGCGCCTGAACTACCGGCGGAATATGGAATCGCGCCGGGAGACGATTTTGCGGAGTATGGAGGAGCAGGAGGCGCTCACACCGGAGTTGGAGGAGCAGGTCCGCGCCGCCGACACACTGGGGCGCTTGGAGGATCTCTACCGGCCTTACAAGCCCAAGCGTCGCACGCGCGCTACGATGGCCCGCGAGAAGGGCCTGCAACCGCTGGCCGATCTGATCCTGGAACAAAGCGCGACAGAAGATCGTGAAACGTTGGCCGCGCCCTACCTCAGTGACGACGTACCGGACGCGGCGGAGGCCTTCGCTGGCGCGCGCGACATCGTCGCCGAGACGATCAGCGACGACCCGGAGATCCGCGCCGAGATGCGCGCGCTGACGCAGAAGCGCGGCACGTTAGCGGTCGAGGTCGCGGACGAGGCCAACGATCCCGACGGCGTCTACGAGATCTACTACCAATTCTTCGCCAGTCCCAAAGGCCTGCGCCCCCATCAAATCTTAGCGATGAATCGCGGGGAGCGCGAGGGCGTCCTCAAGATCAACCTGGAGGCGCCGGAATCGGAAGCGCTGGGCCGGTTGACGCAGCACTATCCCGGCGATATGGGCAGTTCGTTGGCGGAAGACCTCCGCGCGGCGCGCAAGGACGGCTACCATCGCCTGCTCTTCCCCGCCATCGAGCGGGAACTGCGCAGCCGCCTGACGGAGTTCGCCGACGCGCACGCCATCGAGGTCTTCGCCACCAACTTGCGCTCGCTGCTGCTCCAACCGCCCCTGCGCGATCAGACCGTCTTGGGCATCGATCCCGGCTACCGCACCGGCTGTAAGGTCGCGGTCGTCGATCCGACGGGCAAGGTACTGGCCACGACGACGATCTACCCCGACCGCCACGCGGAGCAGGCGAAGGCCAAGCTGCGCGCACTCATCGAGCAGCAGGGCGTGACCGTCATCGCCATCGGGAACGGGACCGCCAGCCGGGAGACCGAGGCGCTCGTGGCAAATCTGCTGAGCGAGAGCCAGTCGCAGGTGCGCTATACCATCGTCAGCGAGGACGGCGCGTCGGTCTACTCCGCCTCGCCGCTGGCGCGCGCGGAGTTGCCCGATTTGGACGTGGCGCTGCGGGGCGCGGTTTCGATTGCGCGCCGGCTGCAAGATCCGCTGGCCGAGTTGGTCAAGATCGACCCGAAGGCCATCGGCGTGGGCCTCTACCAACACGATGTGAACCAGAGCGCGCTCGCTTCCGCGCTGGACGTGGTGGTCGAGTCGGTCGTCAACACGGTGGGCGCGGATCTCAACACCGCGTCGCCGGCGCTGCTGCAGTTCGTCTCCGGCATCGGGCCGAAGACGGCGGCGAGCATCGTCCAATATCGCGATGAAACCGGGGCATTCGCCACGCGGGGCGCGCTGACGGAGGTCTCCGGCATCGGCCCGAAGACGTTCGAGCAGGCGGCGGGCTTCCTGCGCGCGCCGAATAGTGAGGAGCCGTTGGATAACACGCCCATCCACCCGGAGAGCTACGAGGTGGCGCGCGCGGTGTTAGATCTGCTCGGCAAGCCGCTGGGCGATCCCGACCTCAAGAGCGCGATCCACCAACTGCGCCGCGAGCGCGATCTGAACGAGTTGGCCGCCGAGCTGGGCACGGGCCGTCCGACGCTGGAGGACATCTTGGAGGCGCTGGCGCGTCCGGGCCGCGATCCCCGCGAGGATTTGGAGGGGCCGGTGCTGCGCAGCGATGTGCTGACCATCGAGGATTTGCGCGAGGGGATGATGCTCAAGGGCGCCATCCGCAACGTGGTGGATTTTGGGGCGTTTGTGGATATCGGCGTCAAGCGCGCGGGCCTCATCCACATCAGCAAGATGGGACGCGGCTATGTGCGCAATCCCCACGATAAGGTCGCCGTCGGCGACGTGGTCGATGTGGAGGTCATCAGCGTGGATGTGGATCGCGGGCGCATCGGTCTGGCGCTGATTGAGTAAGGTCAGCAGATGAAAGCAATCAGCAGATAAGCGGTGAAAATCCCATCGGCATACGCCCGCGAATGAATTGCGGGCTGATAGCTCAAGTCGGCTCGAAGCCGACTCCAGCTTTTGACGTTTGACGTTCCAACGTTTGACTCTACGACTTTTGACATCGGTCAACTTTCAACCTGAAACGAGTAACTTTTAACTGATATCCGAAGGAGCAGCGCTATGCCCATCGGCACGTTCATCAATATGTTGACGGTTCTCGCCGGGAGTTCGGTGGGTCTGATGTTGCGGCAGCGGTTGCCGGAGCAGATCAAGGAGATTATCTTCCAGGGGATCGGGCTGGCCTCGCTGGTGTTGGGGATGCAGATGGCGTTCGAGAGCCAGAATTTCGTGGTCATCATCTTCAGCCTGCTGATCGGGGGGATTATCGGCGTGGTGATCAAACTGGAGGCGCGGATGGAGGCGTGGAGCGAGGCGCTCAAGGCGCGGGTGCGCGTGGGCGACGAGCGCTTCACGGAGGGGCTGATCACCGCGTTCTTGATCTTCTGCATCGGCTCGATGACCTTCGTCGGCGCGCTGAATGAGGGGCTGACGGGCGACCGGACGCTGCTGCTCACCAAGGCGACGTTGGACGGCTTCACCTCCATCGCGTTGGCCTCGGTCTACGGCGTGGGCGTGGCCTTCTCCATCCTGCCGATGTTCGTGGTGCAGGGAAGCCTCACGCTGCTGGCCGGTCAAGCCCACAGCTTCTTCTCCCCGCTGCTGATCGATCAGCTCACAGCGGCGGGCGGCGTGCTGATCGTGGGCATCGGCCTGAGCTTGTTAGAGATCAAGCAGGTGCGGGGCATCACGCTGCTGCCCTCGCTGATCGTGGTGATCTTCCTGACGTTGCTGGCGGGGTGAGACGCAACATCGAGGCTCAAATTTCGTAGAACAGGTAGAGAAGAAGTTTGTCTAACCGATCAATTTTGCCTATAATGATAAATATAGTAGAAGCAAGGCAAAACGAAGGGAGAAGAGATGATCGAAGGACTGTTGGATCTGGCGTCGGCGTTTGGGCTATCCACCTCGGCGGGGTTGAACGCCTATATTCCCATGCTGACCGTCGCGCTGCTGGGACGCTTCACCAACTTGGTGCAATTCGAGGAGCCGTGGTCGGCGCTGAGCAGTTGGTGGATCATCGGGCTGCTGACCGTGCTGCTGGTGATCGAGACCGTCGCCGATAAAATCCCCGCCGTCGACTCGGCCAACGACATCATCCAGACGCTCATCCGCCCCACGGCGGGCGCGATCCTCTTCGCGGCCCAGACCCAGAATATGCTCCGTCTGCATCCCGTGCTGGCGATGGCCTGCGGGATCGTGTTGGCGGGCAGCGTCCACGCCGTCAAGACCGGGGCGCGGCCCGTGGTGACGGCCACCACCGCCGGGATGGGCAATCCCATCGAGAGCACCCTAGAGGACCTTATCGCGACGGTTACTTCGCTGGTTGCCGTGATCTTCCCCTATTTGATGATCTTCTGGCTGCTCCTCTGCATCGCGCTTATCGTCCTGTTCATCCGCTGGCGACGCGGGCGGGCCAGGCGATAGTTTTAGTCTAAACACACATCACATAATCCCATAGGGAAAGGAGTTTATCTTATGACAGAACAATCTTTTGATCAAAACCCAACCCCCGCCCCGATCGGCGATGCCAAACCCACCAGCACCAACGCCATTCTCAGCCTGATTCTGAGCATTTTGGGCGTCATCGGCATCGTGCCCGTGATCGGCAGCATCTTGGGCCTGGTCTTTGGGTACAACGCGCGCAATGAGATCCAAGAGAGCGCCGGCGACCTGAGCGGAGAGAGCATGGCGCAATGGGGCATCATCCTGGGCTGGGTCGGCCTGGCCCTGGTGCTGCTGGCCTGCTGCTTCGTGGCCTTCGCCTTCTTCGTCTTCATCATCATCGCCGAATCGAGCAGCGGCTACCACGGCTACCTCCCCTCGATGTTGAGTATGCTGATCTAACATCGACTGAGGCGAAAGAATCTTAAACGGGACGCACGCTCGCGCGAATCGGGTGCGTCCCGTTTTTGCTTTTTTGATTTTTCCGGGCGAGATTTGGCTCCACTGAAAACACTAACGCAGAGGCGCAAAGATGCAAAGTCGCTAAGAAAAATTAAGGTTGATATAAAAATTATTAACATTATCTTCGTTTCTGTCACATAATTTCACACATAACCTTAAAAAATCTTTACGCCATTGCGTCTTTGCGTTAAAAAATAAGGCTTTTTTCAGGAGAGTCAGATTTTTATCTAAAAAAGGTCATTATGATGAAAAATCATGAATTGGAAGCATTGCTCTTAAATCTTGAATCAGATCGTGTGGAACGGAAATCCTCCGCGTCGCGAGATATACTTAATCGAGTTAGGGAAGCCATCTGCGCCTTTGCCAATGATCTCCCCAATCATCAAAAGCCAGGGGTGATTTTTATTGGAGTTTATGATGATGGACGATGCGCAAACTTATCCATCGATGATTTGTTATTACGCACATTAGCAGATATGCGATCAGATGGCAATATCCTGCCGTTTCCCACCATGACGGTACAAAAAAGAGAATTGGCCGGTTGTGAGATAGCTGTAATCATGGTAGAACCCTCTTATGCGCCTCCCGTTCGCTATCGCGGCAGAGTCTGGATTCGCGTAGGCCCAAGTCGCCGGATCGCTACTGCGGCAGAAGAACGTCGGTTAAGCGAAAAACGACAGGCCGGGGATTTACCTTTCGATCTGCGCCCGATACGTAGGACTAACTTGAATGAACTGGACCTCGATCTTTTTGAGCGAAACTACTTACCTACAGCAGTGTCAGCAGAGATAATTGATCAAAATCAACGCTCTATAGAAACACAACTGCTATCCTTGCGTTTCGCCATCCAGGACACGGATATTCATCCAACCGTTGTAGGTGTGCTGGTCGTTGGTAAAGAGCCTACGCGCTTCTTACCCGGCGCTTACATCCAGTTTCTGCGAATTGCAGGGACAGCGCTCAGCGATCCTATCCAAGATCAGAAGGAGATTCACGGGCCACTCCCAGTTTTACTACGCAGACTCGATGAGACCTTTGAGGCCCATATTTCCGTGGCCTTGAATATCGACACAGGTATATCCGATGTCCGCCACCCAGATTATCCCATCGTAGCTTTACAGCAGTTGGCGCGCAATGCGATCCTTCATCGCACCTATGAAGGGACAAACGCCCCAGTACGCATAACCTGGTTTGAAGACCGAATTGAGATCTATAATCCCGGCGGGCCTTATGGCCAAGTCACCGCAGCAAACTTCGGACAGCCGGGGATAACAGACTATCGCAACCCCCATCTGGCTGAGGCAATGAAAAATCTGGGATATGTGCAGAGGTTTGGTGTGGGAATCCCCTTGGCCCGTCGTGAAATGGCGAAAAACAACAATCCACCACTAGAATTCACTATCCCCAAGGATCAAAACCACGTATTGGTCACACTCAGGAGGCGAATATGAGGGCACCGCCGGTCGTCGCATTCTTTAACAACAAGGGAGGCGTGGGTAAAACATCCTTGGTCTATCATCTCGCCTGGATGTATGCAGATCTAGACTACCGTGTGCTGGCTGCTGATCTGGACCCTCAAGCTAATCTAACTTCTGCTTTTCTAGATGAAGATCGGCTAATTGAGTTATGGATCAATAATCCAGACAAACGTACGATGTACGATTTTTTACATCCCTTAATCCGTGGCATCGGCGACATATCAGACCCCACAATTGAACCCATCGACAATATGTTGGGGTTATTGGCTGGAGATCTCGATTTATCCAAATTTGAAGATCAACTCTCAGAAGTCTGGCCCAAATGCATGGATGGCGACGAGCGTGCTTTCCGAGTTATGTCAGCATTCTGGCGTATTCTAATGAGAGCGACAGAACAAGAAAAAGCGGATCTTATTTTGATGGATTTAGGGCCAAACCTCGGGGCCATCAACCGCGCCGCACTTATTTCGGTGGATTATGTGGTCATCCCGCTGGCGCCGGATCTCTTCTCGTTACAAGGATTGCGCAACTTAGGGCCAACGTTACGCGGTTGGCGAAAACGATGGCAAGATCGCCTGGAACGTAATCCAGCCGAAGATCTTCCCCTACCAAAAGGACATATCGAGCCGGTCGGTTATATTTTATTGCAGCACTCGGTGCGCTTAGATCGCCCCGTGAAAGCCTATGAACGGTGGATCGCCCGTATTCCCGATGTCTACCGTGAGGAGGTTCTGAACGAACCGACTGACAACAGCCCTTCAGTCGACAACGATCCTCACTGTTTATCCCTCATGAAACATTACCGCAGTCTGATGCCTATGGCGCAAGAAGTACGAAAACCAATTTTCCATCTCAAACCCGCGGATGGCGCTATCGGTTCCCACTACAACGCGGTACAAGAGGTATACCAAGACTTTCGTCAACTCGCCCAAATACTAGCCGAGAGGATTGGTTTGATGAGGTAAACCATGCCCCTCACCACTAAACGCCGGATCCCGCGAGGGTTCATCGCACGCGATGGGGAAGCGGCGCGGACGTAATCAGCCAGGAGGCATCTAGGATGAAACGCATCTCACTTTGGTTGCACACCGTATCGACCGGCAGGATCGCACTCACGGCCTTGGCGATCTTTCTGCTGTTCACGGTGCTGGTCTTGCCGCAGCAAGCCGCCCAATCCGAAGCGAAGACGGGCGAGGTCGAATCGCCGGATACGTCGCTCTTCTACGCGCCGGACGACCTCTATCGCTGGGCCGAGGCGTATGGCCCGGCCGGACGCGCGGCCTACGTCAGGGCGCGTCTCACCTTCGACGTGATATGGCCGCTGGTCTACACAGCGTTCTTGAGCACCGCCATCACTTGGATCTACGGGAAAGCGTTCGCGGCGGATAGCCGGTGGCAGCGGATGAACCTGGCGCCGGTTCTGGGCGCGCTCTTCGATTACCTAGAGAATGCAGCCGCCGCGCTTGTGATGTGGCGCTATCCGGCTCGCACCCCGATCATCGATATGGCAGCGCCGATCTTCACCCTGGTGAAGTGGATCTTCGTGGGCGGCAGCTTCGCGGTGCTGGCGCTCGGCGCAGGCGTCGCGATGTGGCGATGGGCGCGGGCGAGGATGACTTCATCGCGTTCGTAAGGCTGTGTTTCCACACCCATCAACAAGGAGGCATTATGTCACACCGACCTGTAGCTCTAATCACCGGCGCGAGTCGCAGCATCGGCATCGGGGCCGCGATTGCGCGCACCCTGGCCCAATCGGGCTGGGATGTGGCGATCACCTTTTGGCGGCCCTACGACGCCGCGATGCCCTGGCGCAGCGATCCGGCGGAGATCCAGTCGCTGCGCGCCGAATTGGAGCGCGCCGGCGCCCGCACCACGGCCATCGAGGCCGATCTCTCACAGCCCGATGCGGCGCGCGATATCTTCGAGACCGCCGAGCGCGACCTGGGCATGGTCACCGCCTTGATTATGTCGCACTGCCACTCCGTCGATAGCGACATCCTGACCACCTCAGTCGAGAGCTTCGATTTTCACTTCGCCGTCAATGCGCGGGCGACCTGGCTGTTAGTGCGGGAATTTGGCCAGCGATTTCGCGGCGCGCGCGGCGCCGGGCGCATCATCGCCATCACCAGCGACCACACCGCCGGCAATCTCCCCTATGGCGCCAGCAAGGGCGCGATGGATCGCATCGTGCTCGCGGCCGCGAAGGAATTCAGGTCACGAGGCATCACGGCCAACGTCATCAATCCCGGCGCGACCGATACCGGCTGGATGTCCGAGGAACTGATGGCCGAGATCAAGCGCACCACGCTATTGGGGCGCGTCGGCCTTCCCCAAGATTGCGCCCATCTGGTGAACTTTCTCTGCTCGCCAGAGGGCGGGTGGATCAACGCGCAGTTGCTGTACAGTGATGGCGGCCTCGAGTGACGGGGATCAAGAGATAAAACGAGGGGGAGGAGAATTTGTTCAAGAAAATGCGCGAACCGGTCAGTGGACTCACCCACTTCTTTGCCGGCGTTGGCGCCATCGCCGGTCTGATCGCCCTGTTGATTGTCGGGCGAGGCAGTGTTGACAAGCAAATCTCATTGCTGATTTATGGGATCAGCCTGTTGATGCTGTTTTTCGCCAGCGCGGCCTATCATCTCGTGCCAGCGCAACCCAAATGGGTGCAGGTCTTGCGCAAGGTAGATCATGCCGCGATTTATGTGCTGATCGCGGGCACCTATACCGCGTTTTGTTACAGCTACCTGCCCGGCGCGTGGCGCTGGGGCGTGTTGGGCGTCGTCTGGGCGCTGGCGCTCATCGGCGTGATCGTGAAGGTCTTTGTCATCAACGCGCCGCGCTGGCTGAACGCCGGCGTGTACGTGGCGATGGGCTGGCTGGCGGCGTTGATCCCGTGGGAGATTATGAGTTCCCTTCCCGGCGGGGCCTTGGTCTGGTTGATCGTGGGCGGCGTCATCTTCACGATAGGGGCCGGGGTGTATATTACCAAGAAGATGGACTTCGCGCCGGGCGTCTTTGGCTTTCACGAGGTGTGGCATATCTTCGTGATCCTGGGGACTGTGAGCCATTACATCGGCGTCTTGATGTACATAGCGCCGGCCTCGTGAGCGGGGTAAGTAAAATGATCCCGGCGAGCGGGCGAGTGATGAATTTTCTGCTGTACCTCGATTCAGGATTGCGCTCGATGTCGCCAGAACGGGAGCATGGACACGGGCGCAGCGGCCTCTTCCACGCCTTCTGGTGCGACCGCTGCAAGATCAGCGCCTTCTTCAGGCATTGTTGCTGAGGACGCCACTGAAAAAACTAACGCAGAGGCGCAAAGATGCAAAGACGCCGAGAAAATTAAAGGAGAAAATTAAAGGTAGCGACCCAGGGAGTTGTCCGGCGAAATCCAAGAGACCCATGATCCAACAAAAAGCCCCACCTAAGGTGGGGCTTTTTCTGTCAAGCGCGATCTATGCTGCAAACCTTTCGGGAAGCTGGCATCAGTAGTTTCTCACGACCATCGGCAGGAAGAGCCGATGATCTACCTCAGCGCCTCCGCCCGGCAGCTTCACCTCGATGGTGAAGGTTTGCGTATCCAAGGCCCCGGCCCGGTCGCGAACCTCCAGCATCACCCGGTAATTGCCGAGATCTACGTCCTCATTGAACGGCGTGCCGCTTAGCGTGGCCGTGCCGTCGCCATGATCGACCAACTCCAGCCACCCGGGCAACGTCGACGCGGTGACGGTCAGCGCGTCGCCATGGATCAGATCGGGATCCTCGGTCACAACCTCATACGTGTACCGCACATCCACAAGCGCAGTCACCACGCCCGTGGTGGTGAAGCTGGGCGCGTCGTTGACGTTGGCGACGCGAATGGTGAAGGATTGGGAATCGCTCAGGCCGTCCGCGTCGGTTACCCGCAGCGTGATGGCGTGATCGCCCACGTCGGCGTTGGCGGG